>NZ_JBFAXI010000001.1:0-163561 GCF_040680735.1 Streptomyces sp. NPDC051987
GACCAGCTGGCGATGGACCACCTGCTGGTCGAGGCGCTCGAAGGCCATCCCGCGCGCGGCGGTCGCCTCCACGTCGAACTCCTCGAAGGCCGTACGGTCGGCCAGGAGCGCCTGGAGGCCGTCCGCTGCGGTCGGCTGGGCCAACTGGTCCAGGCGGGAGGCGCGCAGGGCCTCCTGGACCTCCGGGTCCGCGCGGAAGGCGGCCGCGCGCTCCTTGAGGATCAGGTAGTTGCGCATGCAGCCGGCGGCCGACGCCCACACGCCGTCGAGGTCCTCGGTCCGCGGCGGCTTGAAGTCGAAGTGCTTCGGCCCCGCGTAACCGGCGCTCTCCAGGAGGTCGACCAGCCAGAAGGCGGCGCGCAGGTCGCCGGCGCCGAAGCGCAGGTCCTGGTCGTACTTGATGCCGGACTGGCCGTTGAGGTCGATGTGGAAGAGCTTGCCCGCCCACAGGGCCTGCGCGATGCCGTGCGGGAAGTTCAGGCCGGCCATCTGCTCGTGGCCCACCTCGGGGTTGACGCCGTACAGCTCGGGGCGCTCCAGGCGCTCGATGAACGCGAGGGCGTGGCCGACGGTGGGGAGGAGGATGTCGCCGCGCGGCTCGTTCGGCTTGGGCTCGATGGCGAAGCGCAGGTCGTAGCCCTGGGAGGTGACGTACTCGCCGAGGAGGTCGAAGGCCTCCTTCATGCGGTCGAGGGCGACCCGGACGTCCTTGGCGGCGCCGGACTCGGCGCCCTCGCGGCCGCCCCAGGCGACGTACGTCTCGGCGCCCAGCTCGACGGCCAGGTCGATGTTGCGGATGGTCTTGCGCAGGGCGTACCGCCGCACCTCACGGTCGTTCGCGGTGAAGGCGCCGTCCTTGAAGACCGGGTGGGTGAAGAGGTTGGTGGTGGCCATCGGCACCTTCATGCCGGTGGCGTCCAGGGCCTGCCGGAAGCGCTTGATGTGCGACTCGCGTTCGGTGTCCGAGGACCCGAAGGGGATCAGGTCGTCGTCGTGGAACGTCACTCCGTGGGCGCCCAGTTCGGACAGGCGCTGGACCGTCTCGACGGGGTCGAGGGCGCGGCGGGTGGCGTCGCCGAACGGATCCCTTCCCTGCCAGCCGACGGTCCACAGGCCGAAGGTGAACCTGTCCTCGGGGGTGGGCTGGAAGCTCATGCCGCGGCTCCTTGCTCGGGGGCTGTACTCGATGACTGCGGTGGATGGCGGGCGGGCGACTGTCGTGCCGCCTATTTCGTCATCGCGGTTTACAAATTAGTATGCCAACGCGTCCCTGGGAAGGGTCACCCTGTCCCGGAAGGGCGAAAACCGGGTCGCGACACCCCGACGAACCGGAAAATCCGCAGGTCAGTCAGGCGCGAGCCGCGCAAAAAGGGAGAGCCCGATGTCAGCAGCCGAGGGTCCGCTCGTCGTCGGAGTGGACACGTCCACCCAGTCCACCAAGGCACTGGTCGTCGACGCCGCCACCGGCGAGGTCGTGGCGAGCGGCCAGGCACCGCACACCGTGACCACCGGGGCGGGCCGCGAGAGCGATCCCCGCCAGTGGTGGGACGCGCTGCGCGAGGCGCTGCGCCAGTGCGGGGACGCGGCGCACGAGGCGGCGGCCGTGTCGATCGGCGGCCAGCAGCACGGCCTGGTCACGCTGGACGAGCGCGGTGAGCCGGTGCGTCCGGCGCTGCTCTGGAACGACGTGCGGTCGGCGCCGCAGGCCCAGCGGCTGGTCGAGGAGCTGGGCGGGCCCAAGGCCTGGGCGGAGCGCACGGGCAGTGTGCCGGGCGCGTCGTTCACGGTCACCAAGTGGGCCTGGCTGGCGGAGCACGAGCCGGAGTCGGTCCGCGCCACCAGGGCCGTACGGCTCCCGCACGACTACCTCACCGAGCGCCTGACCGGGCAGGGCACCACCGACCGCGGCGACGCCTCCGGCACCGGCTGGTGGGCGTCGGCGACCGAGGCGTACGACGCGGAGACCCTCGCGCACGTGGGTCTCGACCCGGCGTTCCTGCCCCGGGTGGTCCGGCCCGGCGAGGTCGCCGGCACCGTGCGCGACAGCCACGACCTGCCGTTCTCCAAGGGCACCCTGGTGGCGCCGGGCACCGGCGACAACGCGGCGGCCGCGCTGGGACTCGGACTGCGCCCCGGCACCCCCGTGCTGAGCCTGGGCACCTCGGGCACGGTCTACGCCGTCTCCCGGCACCGCCCCGCCGACCCCACGGGCACGGTGGCGGGCTTCGCCGACGCGCACGGCGACTGGCTGCCGCTGGCCTGCACCCTGAACTGCACGCTCGCGGTCGACCGGGTCGCGGCCCTGCTCGGCCTGGACCGGGAGGCCGTCGAGCCCGGCGGCTCGGTCACCCTGCTGCCGTACCTGGACGGCGAGCGCACCCCGAACCTGCCGCACGCCTCGGGAGTGCTGCACGGCCTGCGCCACGACACCACGGCGGGCCAGCTCCTCCAGGCCGCCTACGACGGCGCCGTGCACGCCCTGCTGGGCGCCCTGGACCTGGTGCTCGACGAGGACGCGGACCGGACCACCCCGCTGCTGCTGATCGGCGGCGGCGCCCGCGGCCGGGCCTGGCAGGAGACGGTACGCCGGCTGTCGGGGCGACCGGTGCAGGTGCCCGAGGCGAAGGAGCTGGTCGCCCTCGGCGCCGCCGCGCAGGCGGCCGGGCTGCTGACCGGCGAGGACCCGGCCGCGGTGGCCAGGCGCTGGAACACCGCCGCGGGGCCCGTGCTGGACGCGGTGGAGCGGGACTCGGCGGCGCTGGCGAGGATCTCCGGGGTACTCTCCGACGCGGCCCCGTTGCTGGAGCGGGCGCCGGAGAACCGCTGATCAGCGCAGAGGACCGGCCAGAGGGTTGATGGAGGCATGACCGCACCGCTGCACGAGGCCCGCCCGACGGCGACCGGCCGTGCCCTGCCGGACACCCAGCAGGGCATGCGCCGGCGCAACCTCGCGCGCGTGATGCACGCGGTCAGCGCGGAGGGCTCGCTGTCCCGGGCCGCGGTCGCCTCCCGCATCGGTCTCACCAGAGCTGCCGTGTCGACCCTCGTCGACGAGCTGGTCCGCTGGGAACTGCTGGAGGAACTGGGGCCCGAGCGGCCCAGCCGGGTCGGGCGTCCCGGTTCCGCGCTCGCGGTGAGCGGGCACGGACCGGCCGGGGTGGGGGCGGAGGTCGGCGTCGACCACCTCGCCGTGTGCGTGGTGGACCTGCGCGGAGAGGTACGCGCGCGTGCCGTGCGGCACGGGCCGAACCGGGGCCGGGATCCGCGTCCGGTGCTGAGGGAGCTGACCGGGCTGGTGCGGCAGGTCGTGGCGGACGCGGAGCACGACGGCCTGTGGCCGGCCGGCCTCGCGGTCGCCGTCCCCGGCCTGGTGGCCCGCGACGCGCGCACGGTCGTCCACGCCCCCAACCTCGACTGGCGCGACACCGACCTGGGCGAGCTGCTGCCCGCAGACCTTGCGCTGACGGTCGACAACGAGGCCAACTTCGGCGCCCTGGCCGAACTGTGGCTCGGGGACTCCACACCGCGCGACTTCCTGCACGTGTCCGCGGAGATCGGCATCGGCGCCGCCGTCGTCGTGGACGGACAACTGCTGCGCGGCAAGCGCGGTTTCGCGGGCGAGCTGGGCCATGTGCCGGTCCGCCCCGACGGGCCGCGGTGCGCCTGCGGCGGCCGCGGCTGCCTGGAGCAGTACGCCGGTGAGGAGGCGGTGCTGCGCGCGGCCGGCCTCGCCTCCCGGCAGGACGCGGCGGGCCTGCTGGCGGAGCGGGCGGGCGCGGACGACGAGGGCGTACGACGCGCCCTGCACGACGCCGGGACCGCGCTGGGGATCGCCCTGACCGGCGCCGTCAACCTCCTCGACCCGGAGTCGGTGGTGCTGGGCGGTGCCCTGGCCGGGTTCGCCCCCTGGCTGCTGCCCGCACTTCAGGCCGAGCTGGCCGACCGCACCACGGGCCCCGCCTGCCCGGTCTCGGTCTCCCGCCTGGGCCCCGAGGGCCCCCTTCTGGGCGCGGCCCACTCGGTGATCCGGGCCGTCCTGGACGACCCGGCGACGGTGGCGGAGCGGGTCTGACGGAGGCGGCCCCCTCGGCACACGGGCACGTCGGCGCGTACCCGTACGCGTCCCGGGCGGTGAGGGCGCCGTCGGCCGACGGGTGCACACCGACGACACGAGTGCGGCCAGGCTCCGCACGGAGCGGCCGCTCGCGCGCGAGACTTGCCGCGCACTGCATGCGCGACCGCGCGCGACGGCGGCACCCCCGTGCCGCCGACCGCCCCTCGGCTCCCCCGTGCCGCGAGCACGCCGGCGAAAGGCACCCCTCCCATGGACCGGGCACGACCGCTCCCCAGCAGGCGACGGCTCCTGAAGAGCGCCGCCATCGCCGCGGTCCCGTACGCGCTGCTCCCCGCGGGCCGGGCCGACGCGCTCACCGGGGCCGTCGACTACCCGACGGCCGAGTGGCAGGCGGCGAGCGGCGACAACCGGACCGCGGCCCAGCGGCCCGACGAGTACCCGATCGACCGGGTGATCGTCCACGTCACGCAGCAGTCGTACGCCGGCACGCTGGCCACCTTCCAGAACCCGAGGGCGCGGGTGTCCGCGCACTACCTGGTGCGCTCGGCCGACGGGCATGTCGCGCAGTGCGTGCGGGAGACCGACATCGCCTGGCACGCGGGGAACTGGGACTTCAACACGCGGAGCATCGGCATCGAGCACGAGGGCTGGGTGGACAGGCCGGAGTACTTCACCGACGCCCTGTACACGGAGTCGGCGCGGCTGACGGCGTCGATCTGCGACCGCTACGGCATCCCGAAGGACCGGGACCACGTCATCGGCCACGTCGAGGTGCCGGGAACCGACCACACCGATCCGGGCAGGCACTGGGACTGGGTCCGCTACCTCAGACTGGTCGGTGCCTCCTCGCCGTGCGACGCACCGGTGGTTCGCGACGAGGCCGGTCGAAACGGTTGTCGGCGCGAACACCCCGCGTGACGATGTCCCCAGCCGCATCGCCGTCGGGAGGCCGAGTTGACCGATCCCTGGGTGGCCCTGGAGCCGGGGACCGACCCTGCCGAGCGCGTCCGGGCGCTGCGCCGGGCGCACGAGATGTTCACCACGGCGGGCACCGTGCCGCGCCCGGTGCGGTCCGTGGTGGCCGAGTCGTGGCGGCGTTCCGCGCGGGCCGGGGTGGGACCCGACTGCGCGGCACGCGTGGAGCTGACCGACGGCGACCTCGGGGCGTACCGGGCGGAGCATCCGCTGTCCCGGGTGATGCCGCTGTTCCGGGAGCTGATGGGCACGTTCGCGGCGGACGGCGAGCATCTGCTGGCGGTGTGCGACGCGGACGGCAGGCTGCTGTGGGTCGAGGGACATCCGGCGACCCGGCGCCGGGCGGACCGGATGAACTTCGTGCCGGGCGCGCGCTGGTCGGAGGCCGCGGTCGGGACCAACGCGCCGGGGACGGCGGTGGCCGTGGACCGGCCGGTGCAGGTGTTCGCCGCGGAGCACTTCGTCCGCCGGGTGCAGCCGTGGACGTGCGCGGCGGCGCCGGTGCACGACCCGCGCACCGGGCGGGTGCTGGGTGCTGTCGACATCACCGGCGGCGACCGGCTGGCGCATCCGCACAGCCTGGGCTTCGTGCAGGCGGTGGCGCGGGCCGCCGAGTCGCAGCTGGCGCTGCTCGATCCGCCGGTGCCCGCCGGCGAGGCGCCCACGCTGACGGCGCTCGGCCGGGACGAGGCCGAGCTGCGGCTGGCGGGCCGCCGGATCCGGCTGGGCCGCCGGCACAGCGAGCTGCTGGTGCTGCTGTCCCGCCACCCGGAGGGACTGACCGGCGACGAGCTGCTGTGCGCGCTGTACGAGGACGAGTCGGTGACGCCGGTGACGCTGCGGGCGGAACTGGTCCGGCTGCGCCGGCTGCTCGGGCCGGGACTGCTCGCCTCCCGGCCGTACCGGCTGACCGCGCCGGTCGAGTCGGACGTGACCGTGGTGGAGCGGCGGCTGGAGGCGGGGGCGGTCGCGGCGGCCGCGGGTGCGTACACCGGGCCCCTGCTGCCGGGCTCGCAGGCGCCCGCGGTGGTACGGCTCAGGCAGCGGCTGGCGGACGGGCTGCGGGCCGCGCTGATCGCGGGCCACGACCCGGACCTGCTGGCCCACTGGGCGCACGCGCCGTGGGGCGAGGACGACGTCGAGGTGTGGCGGGCGCTGGCGGCGGTGCGGCCGACCGCGATCGTACGGTCCCGGCTGGCGGCCCTGGAGGCGGAGTTCGCGATACCGGCGGGCTGAGCTGCGGCGCAACGTGGACGCAACGTCCGCCCGCCTAGCCTCCGCGCCGGGAGCTGCCCGACGGCGGGCAGCGCTTCTGCGAGGAGGCAGGCCACCATGACCCGTTACGCGGCGCCCGGCACCGAGGGCGCGATCGTCTCCTACCAGGCGCGCTACGACCACTTCATCGGGGGCGAGTACGTGCCGCCGGCCCGGGGGCAGTACTTCGAGAACCCGTCGCCGGTGAACGGGCTGCCGTTCACCGAGGTGGCGCGGGGCACCGCGGAGGACGTGGAGCGGGCGCTGGATGCGGCGCACGCGGCGGCGCCGGGCTGGGGGCGGACCTCGGTGACGGAGCGGTCCGACATCCTGCTGAAGATCGCCGATCGGATGGAGGCCTACCTCGAACCCCTCGCGGTCGCCGAGAGCTGGGAGAACGGCAAGCCGGTGCGCGAGACGCTGGCCGCCGACATCCCCCTGGCGATCGACCACTTCCGGTACTTCGCGGGGGCGATCCGCGCGCAGGAGGGGTCGCTGGGCGAGGTCGACGACGACACGGTGGCCTACCACTTCCACGAGCCGCTCGGTGTGGTCGCGCAGATCATCCCGTGGAACTTCCCCATCCTGATGGCCACCTGGAAGCTCGCCCCGGCCCTCGCCGCCGGCAACGCGGTGGTGATCAAGCCGGCCGAGCAGACCCCGGCCTCCATCCACTACTGGATGAGCCTGATCGCGGACCTGCTGCCGCCGGGTGTGGTGAACATCGTCAACGGGTTCGGGGTGGAGGCGGGCAAGCCGCTCGCGTCCAGCCCGCGGGTGGCGAAGGTGGCCTTCACCGGCGAGACCACCACGGGGCGGCTGATCATGCAGTACGCCTCGGAGAACATCAAGCCGGTCACGCTCGAACTGGGCGGCAAGTCCCCGAACATCTTCTTCGACGACGTCTGGGCGCATGACGACGACTTCCGTGACAAGGCCCTGGAGGGCTTCACGATGTTCGCGCTCAACCAGGGCGAGGTCTGCACCTGCCCGTCCCGGGCGCTCGTCCAGCGCGGCCAGTACGCGGAGTTCGTGGAGGCGGCGGTGGCCCGCACCCGTCTGATCAAGCCGGGTCACCCGCTCGACACCGACACGATGATCGGCGCCCAGGCCTCCAACGACCAGCTGGAGAAGATCCTCTCCTACCTGGACATCGGCCGGCAGGAGGGTGCGAAGATCCTCACCGGCGGCGAACGCATCGACTACGACGGGGAGTTGAAGGGCGGCTACTACGTCCAGCCGACCATCTTCGAGGGCGACAACCGGATGCGGATCTTCCAGGAGGAGATCTTCGGGCCGGTGGTCTCGGTGACGTCCTTCGACGACTTCGACGACGCGATCAAGATGGCCAACGACACCCTCTACGGTCTCGGCGCGGGTGTCTGGACCCGCGACATCAACACCGCGTACCGCGCGGGCCGGTCGATCCAGGCGGGCCGGGTGTGGACCAACTGCTACCACGCGTACCCGGCGCATGCCGCCTTCGGCGGCTACAAGCAGTCGGGAATCGGCCGCGAGACCCACAAGATGATGCTGGAGCACTACCAGCAGACGAAGAATCTCCTGGTGTCGTACTCGCCGAAGAGGCTGGGCTTCTTCTAGACACCTGCGAAAAGGCGCCTGACCCGCGTTTTCACCCGTCAGGCGCCTTGCGCGCCAACTCCCCGTTCCTCCCACGGCTGCACCCCTCCTGACCAGTGCTTCCGAACCAGTCACGGACCAAACCGCCGGTCTGGCCTGGCCTGGCCTGGCCTGCGAGAGCAACTGGCATACAGGGAGGGAAAGTTCACCGACCACCTCTAATGGATCCGGCACACCGGACGTCGTGCTCGCAGGCCTCGTGCTCCCCAGGTAGGGTTCTGCCCGGACGTTGATGATCTCATTGGCACGACGACATACCGTCACGTCTTCTCGGTGGTCGGCGTTCTGGGCTGGCTGTGGGGGCGTGTGATGACGTTCGGTGAGAAGTTGCGGGATCTGCGCCGGGCTTCAGGGCTGACACAGGAGGAGCTCGCCCAGGCCACCGGGCTGGCGGCCAGGTCGATCCGGGATCTGGAGCGGGGCCGCCGGAAGCGGCCGCAGCGCCGCACGCTGGAGCTGCTGGTGACGGCGCTGGGGCTGACCGACACCGACGCCGTCGCGCTGCTTGCCGCCGACCGTCCTGGTCGGCAGGGCGGTCCTCCGGCCGATGACGGCGCGACCGAATCAGGTCTGCTCGATCGTCGCCGTCAACTGGCGGTGCTTGACCGCGCGGCCGGTGAGGCCCGGGCCGGTCGGGGCGCGGTGGTGCTGGTACGGGCGGCCGCGGGGATGGGAAAGACATCCCTGGTGAACGCTTGGGCGGAGGCCGAGCAGCCGCGGGGGTTCAGGGTGGTGCGGGGCAGCGGGGCAGAGCTGGAACAGGACTTCGCCTTCGCGGTACTACGGCAGTTGGCCGAGCCGTTGCTGGCTCGAGCCGGTCGGGCCGGGCGGGAGCGGCTGCTCTCGGGTCCGGCGGAGTCGGCGTCGCACGCCCTGCGTGTGGCTGGACTCGGTGACGCCGGAGGCCTCTCGTCGGAGGCGTCTCAGGGCCTGCTGCACAGCCTGTACTGGCTGATGGTGCATGTCACGGACGACGGACCGATCGCTCTGGTGGTCGACGACGCGCACTGGGCGGACGGCCCGTCCGTACGGTGGCTGGAGTACCTGGCGCGACGTCTGCGCGGTCTGCCGTTGCTGTTGGTGCTGACGGCACGGCCGGACAGCGGGACCGGGGCCGAGCCGCTGCTGGAGCGGATCGCCGCCCAGCCGCACTGCATGCGGGTCGGGTTGCCGGCGCTGGGCGTCGACAGCGTGGCCTGGCTGGTGCGGGCGAGTCTGGGCCAGGACGCCGAACCTCGGTTCGTCGCTGCCTGCGCCGAGGCGACCCAGGGCAACCCCCTGCTGCTGCGCGAGCTGCTCCGCGCCCTTGCCGACAAGGGTGTCAGGCCTGTCGACGACCGAGCACGGCTGGTCGAGGAGTTCCGTGGCCGGATCCTGGCGGACACCGTGGTCAAGCGGCTGACCGGCGAGCCGGAGCCGACCCGGCGTCTGGCCGAGGCCCTGGTGGTGCTGGGAGACGGAACTGACTGGCATCTGGCAGCCGAACTGTCGGAGTTGGGCGAGGCACAGGCCCGTGAGCACGGGCGCCGGCTGCGGCGGATCGGTGTGCTGGCACCTGGTGAGCCGGCGCGGTTCGATCATCCCCTGGTCCGTGCTGCGATCGCCGAGACCGTCGGACCGGTGGAGCTGGCCACCGGACACGCGCGGGCGGCCGAACTGCTGCGGCGCGAGGGGGCGGCCGGTGATCTGGTGGCCGCCCACCTGCTGCTGGCTGAACCGAGCGGTGAGCCCTGGCGGGTCGACGTCCTGCGGCAGGCGGCACGGGCCACGCGTGGCCGAGGCGCCCCTGAGGTCACCGCGGCCTATCTGCGCCGTGCCCTGCGGGAGCCGATGTCCGGCAAAGAACGCGGCCCGCTGCTGCTGGAGTTGGGCGGCGACGAGTTGCAGCTCGATGTCGGTGCCGCGCGGCACCACCTGACGCAGGCGTCCGCGGTGTTGACGGACCCGTACTCCCGCGCTCAGGCGGCCTATCTGCTCGCCAACGCGCTGTTCCTCGGGCATGAGCACGCGGATGCCGTCGAGGTGCTCGCCCGCGCGGTGGAGGACCTGCGGCAGACCGACGACGGCACCGGGGCGGCCCGTGAGGTGTCATGGTTTCTGCAGGCCCAGATGCTCCTGATCGGCTATGACCAGCTGTCCACTCTCCCCGCGGCCCGGCAACTCGCAAGCCGGCTGCGGGGGCACAAGCTGGCCGGTGACACCCCGGGTGAGTGCGCGGTCCTGGCTGCGTTGGCCGCCTCGGCCGTCGCCGGGGACGCCAGCGCCGAGGTCGCCGACAGCCTTCTGGACCGGGCTCTGCGCGGCGGGTTGGCAGCCGTGGACCAGTCGCAGATGCTCGTGAGTCTGGCCGGGACGGTCTTCCTGACCACGGACCGCCTCGACGACGCGGCCGCCCGGTTCGAGCAGATCGCCGACGTCGGTGCACGGTGGGGCGTCTTCCTCATGGTGTCGACGGCGATGATATGGCAGCTCAGGGTCCACGCGCGCCGGGGCCGACAGCTGGGGCTCACGGCGGACTTCGGACATCCCGCCGTCACGGGCAGCGAGGGCCTGGAGCCGCGGGCACGGCTGGCGCTGATGGCCCAGGTGGGCGAATCGCTGATCGAGCGGGGCGACCTGGCCTCGGCCGCACGGCTGCTGGTGCCGGACGCCGACACCGACCGGGGCGGCTGGGTGTGGCAGGGACCGATGCTCCTCGCACGCAGCCGCGTGTACGCCGCGCGGGGCAATCGGGCCGCCGCCCTCACGGTCCTGCTGGAGTACGGTGCGCAGGAGAAGCGGACGCGGGTCACGAACCTGACCGGGGCGCCCTGGCGGTCGCGGGCGGCGCTGCTGCACCTGGCGCTGGGACAGCGGACCGACGCGCTTCAACTGGCCACCGAGGAACTGGAGCTGGCTCACCGCTGGGGCACCGAGCGGGTGATCGGCCTGGCGTCACGCTGCCTGGGAGTCGTCATGGGCGGCCCCGAAGGGGAGTCCCTCCTGCGCGATGCCGTCGCGGTACTGGAGCGGTCTCCGGCCCGCCTGGAACTGGCCCGGGCCCGGTACGAGCTGGGCGTCGCGCTGTCGCGCAGAGGAGAAACCCACCAGAGCGGCCAGGTTCTCACCCAGGCGATGGACCTCGCCGACGCCTGCGGCAGTCTCCTCCTGTCCGGCCGGATACGCCGGGCGCTGACCGAACTGGGCGTGCGCCCGAGAGCCGCACCGGCAGTCGCCCCGAGTCTGTCGCTGACCGAGCACCGGGTGCTGGAGCTGGTAGGCGCCGACTACAGCGATCGTCAGGTCGCCCAGGCCCTGCTGCTGACTCCGCAGGACGTCACCGGCCTGGTGGAGCGAGTGGGCCGCAAGCTGGGGGTGACCAGCCGGTCGGAACTGGTACGCCTGGCGGGAGCCGGCCACGCCCGGTAGGTACCGCGGGGCTCGAGAGCGGGCTTCCCGCCACACCCCCAGCCGGCGTGCCCAGGACCTGGATGTGACGGTCGCCGGGAAGCCTGGAACCGCATCCGCACGGCCGTGGACCGCATCCTGCTCGTGTACCGAGTGACCGATGCGTGAGCTGGACCAGATCAACCGTGACGGCGTCGACCATCCACGCCCGGGACCAGGACAGTTGAGATCGTCGGAGCCCAGGCCGGCTGCGCCGAGCCGGCATCCGGTGCACCAGACCTCCTTTCTCGCCCGGTGCCTCGGACTGCTGGACATACGTTCAATCCGAGTGATGTGGCAGCGGAACTCCCCTGACGGTGATCGAGCCGTTCAGTGACAGATCTTGGGAGAAGACATGGGACCACGCGACCATCAGGCTCCGCGCCGATGCCGGGACGGCCTGGTCCAGCGTCAGCGTGTTGGAGACGGTGCCGCCGGCCGGCACGTTGATCGGTGCGAGCGGGTGTGCCGTGTAGGAGTTGCCTTGACCATCGGTCGCGGTGAAGTTGGAAAAGATCGGCAGGGTCACCGATGCGGCGGCGCCGTCGTGCGCGCTGAACGTCAGACTGACGTTCCCGCCGGCGTTGACGACCTTGACGACGGTCACGGTCAGGGCGCCGTCGGCGGCGGACCACGCGCCGGTGGCCGTCGCGGCGGGGAGCGGTGTGGGGGCCGTCGTCCGGCTTCCGGTCCCGGAATCGGCCGGCTGGCCGAGCCCCTGGGCGATGGGCAGTGGTGTAGGCGGCTGGTCGTCGCTCTGCAACTCCCCGGCGATGCGCCCGCCCACGGAGGCGAAGCCGATCAGGAAGATGTTCAAGAAGACCAGGCCCGCCAGCATGGGCACGGTGCCCTGCTTGGCGCCGCGTTGGTCCACCACGCAGCGCATCGGGTTCCCCGCGCTGTAGCGGATCTTGACCGGATCGCCGGGGATCAGGAGTTTGTCGACCGCGCTGCGCATCGGTGAGGCGGTGATCAGCTCACCGGTCTGCGTGGTGAAGCGCACCACCGGGCGAATCGCGGTGGAGGTGGAGCTCAACCGCGTCGCCGTGTCGACGTGCTGGGTCACCGTGATGTTGATCCGCACGACCTCGCCGGTCGTGGGCACGCCGCTGTTCAGCAGCTGATTCCGGCGTGCCCACCACAAGAAGGCGCCGATATCGACGGCCAGCAGGCCGGCCAGCGGCAATAGCACGAATAGCAACCACATAACTAACTGCCCCTCAACGTCAATCCCTCGAATCGTCAGGAGTCTTACCCCGCGCCGAATCCCGGCGTCAAATTCGACCCTTCAGCCGTGGTCACCCATTGCTTTGCGCGTTCCGACCGAATTATGCACAAGGATCCGCAGTCTGATCGCGGTCGGTGGCGCGTGACCAGGAGCATGGGGTCCGCTCTCTCGGTTTGTTCCGGTAAAACTTCCGGTATTCCGTCCGGTTCTTCTTCCTGGTGTCCCTGGCCGGATCGATGTTTTGCTGTACGCGGTGACTCTGCTGCGTAATTCCGAGACTCCTCCGCCGCAAGGACCGCGACCTCGATGCCGAGGCGATCATTACGGTCTCCCCAGCCGGATTCTGCTGCACGGCCGATTTGAGTAGCAGAGTCGACGCCGGAGCCAAACCCCCTCACGCCCCCGCCGTAAACACCGATGGCCCCAGCCCGGATTGCCAAACGGGTCCCGAACCGCCGCCAAAGCGACACGCAGAACTTGACACTGAGGACGCCTGCGTCCAGTTCGACGCTTTCACCGCACAGCACCCGAATCAGAACCTGGCCACCCGGCCCGTCTGGGCCGGTACGCCGGCAGCTCCGGCGGTCACGGCCGACCGACCCGTCAGCCGTTCAAACGCCGATCATCGGCCCACACGAACGGGGCAACATGGCGCGGGATCGCCGGTTGGCCGGCGTCCGGGCTCAGCTTCGGGTTCTCGGGGATGTGACCCAGCCAGTGCTCCGACCCGACAAGTTCGCCGGTCCGGCGGGGTGTTGTGTCCGTGCCCGGATGTGACGTCGCTCCTCCGTCCTGATCTGAAGGCTGCAGTCCACTACATGCAAAGGGTTCGATGCAAAGAAATAGTTGCATCGCCTTCTTTGCAAGCCTATCTTTGTACGCATGGACGAGCCACAGGATCCGCAGGACCACAGCCTCGACGCGCGCTCGCTGCGCGGACTCGCACATCCACTCCGTATGCAGCTGCTGAGCGCCCTTCGGCGCGGCGGCCCTGCCACTGCCTCCCAACTGGCCGAAAAACTCGGCGAGTCCAGCGGCGCCACCAGTTACCACCTGCGTCAGCTCGCCGCGCACGGCTTCGTCGAGGACGTACCGGAGCAGGGCAAGGGGCGGGAGCGCTGGTGGAAGGCGGCCCACACGGGCGTGCGTTTCGACGAGGCACTGCTCAGGGACCGCAACCCCGAGGTGCGAGGGGCCGCGGACCTGTTCCTGCACGAGGTTGCGAACCAGCACACCAGGGATCTGGCGACCTGGCTCGGCACCCGAGAAGACTGGTCCGAGGCGTGGAACCGCTCGTCGGACATGAGCGACTGGACCCTGAGCCTGACGCCCGAGCTCGCCTTGGAACTGGTCGAAAAGATGCACGCCCTCGTGGAGAGCTACCGCGCAGTGGCCCCCGAAGCCGGCACCCCGGACACCGAGCAGGTGCGCATCCACACGCACGTCCTCCCTATCCGCACGGACCGAGAGGCCAACTGATGCACCCCGAGGCCCAGCTTGCCCTGCACCACGCCCGCGCCGCCGAACTCCGCGCCGAGGCTGACGCGTACCGTCTCGCTGCCGTGGCCCGGCACCACCGGGACCTTCGGGCCCGTTTGGGCTGGGTCCTCGTGGAGGTCGGCCTGCGGCTGACCGCCGCCACGAAGACGGCACCTGCTGTTCCCTCTATGCGGTGAAGCAGCGGACCCAGAGGTTTCAGGCGGCGGCGAAGGAGCGTCCACCCCAGCGGAGGCCCTGCTCACTGCGCCATCGGGCCGGAACGTCGGCTCAGCCTCACCGTGGCCGTCACGATGCCCGGCCCGCGCTCCGCACCCGACGCGGAGACGTTCGAGTCGGCGGTCCGTCCGGCCGGGCGGCATCATGAGGGCCGTAGGCCGTGGTCCGACCTCATGCGACGACGAGACCATGGAAGGTGAAGGGAAGCAGAACAGTGAGAGGGCGACGAGGGTGACGGCGACAACCAGCGACATCGACAAGGCGGCCGGGGTGCTGCGCGCCGGCGGCCTGGTGGCCCTGCCCACCGAGACCGTCTACGGTCTGGGCGCCAACGCCGAGGATCCCGCCGCCGTCTCGCGCATCTTCCAGGCCAAGGGGCGTCCGCCCTCCCACCCCCTGATCGTCCACATCGGCGGTGCGGAGCACCTGGACGACTGGGTCCAGGACGTCCCCGCGACGGCCCGCCTGCTGGCCGAGCACTTCTGGCCGGGGCCGCTCACGCTGGTCCTGCGGCGCGGTCCCCGGGTGCCCCTCGAAGCGACCGGTGGCCTTGAGACGGTGGCCGTGCGCGTGCCCGACCACCCGGTCGCACTCGCTCTGCTGGCAGCCTTCGGCGGCGGCGTCACGGCCCCGTCCGCCAACCGCTTCGGCTCGGTGAGCCCCACGACCGCGGACGACGTCCGTGCCGAGCTCGGTGACGCCGTCGACTTCGTGCTGGACGGCGGCCCCTGCGAGGTCGGCGTCGAGTCCACCATCGTCGACGCCACCAGCGACCTCCCGACCGTCCTGCGGCCCGGCGGTGTGACACGCGAGGACCTCGAAGCGGTGCTGGGGCACCCGCTCGCTGTCCCCGCGACCAGCACGGTCCGGGTGCCGGGCCAGCATCCGTCCCACTACGCGCCGCGCGCGCGGGTCGTCCTGGTCGAGCCCGAGAAGCTCGTCATCGAAGCGGAGGCGGCGCAGAAGCTGGGGCAGCAGGTCGGCGTCCTCCTTTCCCCGCCCTTCGCCGGCACCCCGGTGAAGGCGCACGCCGTGGTGGAGGTCCCCGCGTCCCTGGCCGGCTACGCGCGCGGGCTGTACGGGTTCCTGCGCGCACTCGACCAGCGGGGCTGCGACCTCATCGTGGCCTCCTTGCCGGTGGAGGAGGGGCTGGGACTGGCGATCGCCAACCGGCTGCGCCGCGCCGCGGGGCCCCGGTCCATCGTGTGACCAGCACCGACGGCGGACCTCCGCGTCACCGGACGTGATTGCTCCGCTCCTGTGGGCACAACGCCCTCGTGCGGCTGCTTCACATGCCCTGCCCCGCCCACCTCGTTCCGGACGCCACCGGCACGACGCCTACGCGAGCCCGATGTTCTTCATGACGCACGGCGTGCGGAGCGAAGACCGAGCCCGCGAAGCAGCGGCAGCGCTCCACGCCGTCCTGTACGGAGACCCGGGGCTCCTGACCTGTGCCGTGCCTGCCGTCTCTTGACCGCCGACCGCCGCAGGTCACGCCGAGGGGCCGCGACCGCGGCGGTCAGGACGCCCTGGGCACAGCCGCGTCCAGCCCGTGAGAGGCGACGAGTTGCGCACTGCCGTCGGCCAGGCGGTAGCGCAGGCCCACCACGGCGCTCTGGCCGGCGGCGACCTTGTCGGCGAGCACCCGGGAGCGGTCCAGCAGCAGGTCGGCGGTGTGCCTTATGTGCTCGGCGAGGATCTCCTCCGGCTCCACCCGCCCGGCGGCCCGGGCGGCCAGCACGCTGGGGGTCACCCGCTCGACGACGTCCCGGACGTACCCGGTCGGCCTCATGCCGTCCTCCAGCGCGGCGCACGCCGCGCCGACCGCGCCGCACGAGTCGTGCCCGAGGATCACGACCAACGGGCAGCCCAGCACCTCCACGCCGAACTCGATGCTGCCCAGCACTTCCGGGCCCACGACGTGGCCCGCGGTGCGCACCACGAACAGGTCGCCCAGACCCCGGTCGAAGATGATCTCGGCGGCCAGCCGGGAGTCGGAGCACCCGAACAGCACGGCGAAAGGCTGCTGGGACGGCGCGATCTCGGCGCGGCGAGTGGCGTCCTGGTTCGGGTGCTCGGGGATGCCGGCGACGAAGCGCTGGTTACCGGCCAGCAGCAGCTCGAAGGCGTCGCGGGGCGTCGGAGTCTCGATCTCGCTCATGGGCCGCAGCCTAGAACCCTGCAGCAGTCGTCGCACGGCCTGGTCCCGTCGGCGCTCACCGGATCGGGCCACTCCGACGGCTTGGGCAGTACCCCGAGGCGCCCGGCAAGGACGGTCTCGATGCGGAACCTCAGCCCGCGGCGCAGCTGCCCCGCCCCGTACGGCCACCGGTCCACAACACTCCGCTCGTCGTCCATACCAGCCCAACGAGCGGGGCGCTGCCCGCGCTGTCGGCCGAACGAGGGCGGACCGCCCGCGATCACTTGCCGTCCCCTGCGTTCCGGCCCTGCGCCGGCAGCTGGGTCACGACGTCCTTCGTCCCGTTCCTGGGTCTGGCTCAGCGAGCGCGTCGGCCGTCTCCTCGCTCGCGCGGTCGAGGGTGCCGGGGCCGGGCACCGGTACGCGCTCACCCCCGCGGGACGACAGCCACCGGGCAGTGCGCGTGCTGCAGAACGGCGTGCGTGACCGGGCCCAGGGAACGGCCAAGGTGGTGCCGGGGCCTGCGTGCGCCCAGTACGACGAGATCCGCGTTCAGGGACGCCTCGACCAGTGCACCGGCCGTCGAGGGGACTTTCACGACCTCTTCGGTCACCTCAAGGTCCGGGAACTCGGCCTGGACGGAGCCGAGCACGCGTGTGCTCGCCGCGGCCTTCGCCTCCACGTCACCCCGCACCGTGTCGGCCGTGGGCGCCTCGCTCCCGGCGTACCGGATGCGGGTCCACGCACTCAGCAGACGCAAGGACGCCTTCCGCCGCCTGGCCGTCTCCCCGGCGAAGCGCACCGCTCCGCGGTCCCCCTCGTCCCGTACTCCCACCACGACCGCTCCGCTCGACGGCCGTTCCGTGCCACGCACGACGACCACCGGGCATCTCGCCGGGCCGGCCCGCGTCAGCGCGACCGAGCCCAGCAGCATCGCGGAGAGACCACCCATTCCCTGTGAACCGACGACGATCGTCACTGCGGTATCCGTGTCATGCGGCACTGCCGATGCGGCCTGCAGCAGGCTGTCCACCACGGGTTCCCGGCCGACCTCCGTGGTGACCGTCAGGCCGGTCGCGCGCTCGGAGGCCGCGGCCTCCGCCTCGGCCAGCAGGGAGTGGGCCGCCTCGCGGACCCGCCGGGCGGTTTCGTCGGACAGGTGTTCCGCCAGATCGAGGTCGACGGCGCACAGGATGTGCAGGGGCTGATGCCGGAGAGCGGCCTCCTGTGCTGCCCACAGCACGGCACGTGCGGCTCCGGCCGAGCCGTCCGCCCCCACCACCACCGGTCCCTCAGCCAGACCCGGCCGGTCCTTCCCGGCACCGAGCAGCACCCGCAGCAGCCCCGGCCGGGCGAGCGGAGGCGTCACAGCGGCAGGCCCGGGTCGGTGTACCGCAGCAGCGCCCCTGTCCCGTTCTCCAGCCGCGACTCCTCCCGTGGCACGACCTCCCGCTTCCGCCGGGCCGCAGGACCACTCCGGTGTCGCCGCGTTTCCGGTGCGCCCCCACTGCTCGGCCACCTCTGCAGTTCCGCCAGGGCCAGATGGCCGTGGCTCGCGAAGACGGCCCTGATCGCCGCCTCCGGATCGCGGACGTCACGCGAGGTGTCCGGACAGGCGCAGGCACGGGGGCCTGGTCGTGCGTACACCGGATCGAGAAAGGTCAGTTCCACGGTCGCTCCTCGTCACGGTGACCGGCCGAGCCATCCCGAACCGCCGTCCTTGCCCAGCCCCCGCCACCACGTGGGTGACACCCGCACACCCGCCTCCGCTACTTCCAGTAGACCCCCCGGCCACCGGCTTCGCGCGCCGGACGGTGCACCGCCGACTCGCAGGTAGCAGAGCATGCGGAGCGCGGATCGAATGCGCAGGGCACTGCGCGGGGCAGCCGGCCCGGGATGCCGTGCGTCGTACCGGGACCGGTCAGTCGATATCGGTGGTGGCGAGCTTGGCGTAGACGTCAGGCCTGATGCGGCGGACGCGGAGGGCGTAGAGCGCACCGGCCAGGAACAGGACAGGGGTGAGCGCGGCGAGCGTCCAGTTCACGACCGGCCCGGCGCCGGTGAACAGGTCCAGACGCTTGCAGACCAGCCCCGTGGTCACGGTGAGGAGAACGCCCGCGGCGACGGGTGCGACCAGGGTGCGCAGGACTCCCTCGCCCCGTGTGGCCGGGTTACGGCGGAAGAAGGCAACCACGGCGAAGGCCGCGAGGGCCTGCAGGACCAGGATGCCGACCACGCCGGGGGTGTTCACCCAGAGGAAGAACTGGTTGTAGGGGTGGACGCCGATCCCGGCGAAGACAGCGACGACCACGACGGCCAGGGCACTCTGGACGATGCCGGCGATCCACGGCGAGCCGTGGCGCGGGTGGACCCGGCCCAGGGCGGCGGGGGCGACCCGTTCGACGGACAGCGCGTAGGCGTAGCGGGTGATGGCGTTGTGGAAGGAGAGCAGCGCGGCCAGCAGACTGGTGACGATCAGGACACGCTGGATGTCGGTGGCCCAGCCGCCGACGTAGCGGGTCATCGCCGTGAAGAACATCTCGGCCGGGTTCTGCGCCGCTGCCGCCACGACCTGGTCGCTGCCGAAGGCCTGGACGATCACCCAGGCGACGAAGGTGTAGAAGAGGCCGAGGAAGCCCACGGCCAGGTAGGTCGCGCGGGGCACGGTCCGGTCGGGGTCGCGCGCTTCCTCGCGGTAGATGGCGGTGGCCTCGAAACCGATGAAGGCGGCGACGGCCAGACCCAGCGGACCGCTCATCTTCGAGGTGAAGACGTTCGAGGGGGCGAAGGAGTCCACGGCCAGCCCGCTCGCCCCGCCCTTGATCAGGACGGCGCAGGCGAGCAGGAGCAGGATCGCGGTCTCGGCGATGAGGAGGGCGGCCAGGACCTTGGCGCCGAAGTTGATCGAGCGGAAGCCGAGGAACCACACGACCGCGATCCCCGCGAAGGCGTACACCGGCCAGGGCAGGTCGACGCCGAGGAGGTCGTTCATGGTGGCGGCGGAGAAGAACCCGAAGGCTCCGAACACGCCGATCTGCAGGGCGTTGTAGGAGAACAGAGCGACCAGCGCCGCGCCGAGCCCGGCCGGGCGGCCGAGGCCACGGGCGATGTACGAGTAGAACGCTCCCGCGTTGCGGATGTACGGCGTCATCGCGGTGAAACCGACCGCGAACAAGCACAGCAGCACGCCGACGCCCACATAGGCGGCCGGGGCGCCGATGCCGCCGAAGAGGATGGCGAGGGGGGCGACGCCCGCCATCACGGTGAGCGGGGCGGCCGCGGCGGCGACGAAGAAGACGATGTCGGCGACACCGAGGGTGCCCCGCTGGAGATGAGGGCTGTTCTCCGGCCCCGCGGGCTGCGGGGACGGGGGTTGCTCGGCTGCGGTGGGGACGGTGGGCTCGGTCATGGAGGTCTCCGCGTGATGCGTGTGATCGAGGGAGGGAGCGTGGTGTCCCGGACACGCGGGCCGGTCGTGGCGACGACGGACGTCTACCGTCTCCCGGCCGGAACGTGTGCGGAAGCGTCGGCTTCGTGGGTACGCCGACCGGCGAGCCAGGTGCCCGGGACGGGCAGGCCCGCGAGAGCAGCGGGTGCGGTCTCGACCGGGTCGGCGGCGAGATGCACCAGGTCGGCGCGCATGCCGGGGCGCAGGACGCCCCATTTCTTCTCCTCGAACGCCTGGTGGGCGCATCCCGCGGAGTAGGCGGTCAGAGCGTCGGCGACGTCCTCGACGTTTCCGCGGTCCCGGACCGGGACCCCGTGCAGCGCCGGTCCGCCCGTCACCGGACGGACATGGCTGTCACCGAACGCCGGGAGCAGTGCGCCGCCCGCCAGGTCGACAACGGTGGTGAGGGGACCGCGAGCGGCCAGGGCAGCCGTCCCCAGGGCACTGATCCGGCCGCCCGCGACAGCGAGGGCGTCGTGCACAGGAGCGCCGGTGAGCGCCGTCCGGACGGTCCCACCGGTGAAGAGGATGTCGGCATGCATGGAGGTGACGGTGCCCTTCTCGCATCCGGCCGCCTAACTGAAAGGCATTCGGTTTCGGGTAATATAGGCGCCGACCGGGCCGACCGGAAGAGTTTTACTGAATGCCATTCTGTTACGTCTCGGTTACGGCGCCGCGCTGAACACTCCTGCGGGCCCGGCGCCTCGACACCACGGCAAGGAGTCACATTGGGACGGCCACGCACCCCTCTGCTCGATCGTCGGCGCATCGGTGCCGCGGCACTGAGACTGGCCGACGAGCAGGGCACGCTGACCATCCCCGCGCTGGCCAGGTCGCTGGGCGTAGCACCCTCCGCGCTCTACCACCACGTGTCCGGCCGGGACGAGATCATCTCCCTCATGCGCGAGGAACTCGTGCTGGCGACCGGCGGCGACAAGGACTGGCAGCAGCCATGGGAGCAGGGCCTGGAGGACTGGGCCCGCACCTACCTGTCCGCCTTCGCCGCCCACCCCGGAGCGGTCCCCCTTCTCGCCACCGCGCCGCTCGGCGAACCCTTCATGCACACGATGTACGAGAAGGTCGCCGAACTCCTCGTCACAGGCGGCTTCGCCACGGACCAGGTCCTGCCGGTGATCACCGCCCTGGAGAGTTTCGTCCTGGGCTCAGCACTCGACCTGGTGGCGCCTTCCGTGATGCTCTCGGCCGTCGCCCGCGACAGCGCCCCCCACCTCAGCGCCGCCCTGGACCACACGCCCGCCGACACCAGCCGAGCTGCGCAGGCCTTCGACATCGGCCTGCGCGCCCTGCTCACCGGCTTCCGTGACCTTCTCGACCACTGATCCGCGTTCCGCGCCCTGCCCGGACGAGGCGTTCGTCGGGGATGACCGCTACTCCGAGGATCTCGATCAGGGCCTCGGGCTGCCACAGGCCCGTGGTGCCGATGCCGGCCATCGCGGGATAGACCGGCCCCGCGAGCTCGCGCCACACCTCCCCGATCTCCCGGCCGTGCGCCTGGTAGTCGGGGATGTCGGTCAGATAGAGCGTGATGCTCACCAGGTCATGCGGGACGCCACCGGCCTCCTTCAGCGTGGCGAGGACGTTGCCGAACGCCTGCCTGAACTGCTCGACGATGCCACCAGGGACGATCTTCATGTTCTTGTCGAGAGCGGTCTGGCCGCCGAGGTAGAGCGTGTTGCCGCTGAGCGTTCCGTGCGAGTAGCCGCTGGGCCGGGGAAGAGACGCTGGATTGACCGGTACGGGGGCCGAGTTGGGCGCCATGGAGAGCTCCTGCGGGGGCGTGGCCGGGGGCTGTGCCGGGGCTGTGCTGTCTGGCGCCACACCGTAGCATCCATTGACAGAGATCTGACGGTCGCAGGAATAATGAAATATACGAGGGGTGCGCGGCGCCGAGGAGAGGGAGGAAGCCATGCGTCTTTCGACCGTCGGCCACGCCGCCTGCGACCTCGTGGAGTCCGGGATCCCCGGTACCGGCACGCCGCGCGACACCGTGCGCCGTACCGGCTGACACCCCGCCCACCACCGACGAGGAGCCCTGATGAACCCCGATCCCAGTCAGTACGTGCCTGGTCGGCCGGTCCCCGGTCAGTACGTCCTCGACGGCGACAACTCGCGGTACGCCACGGAGAGCGGCCTGGTGGTCCCGGTCGTCACCCGTGCGGGTTCGGAGCCCGGTGACACGGGGCAGTCCGCCGGCGCCACCCGGATCTCGGGCGTGAGCATCCAGCACACCCCGGCCACCAGGATCTGGTTCGGCAAGGTCCACAACGACGGCGGCTACCGCTCGGTGCCCCACCACCACGGCGAGGCCGAGACCGGCGGCTACGTGCTCTCCGGCCGGGCGCGGATCTACTTCGGCGCGAGGTTCGAGGACTACGTCGACATGGCGGAGGGCGACTGGGTGTTCGTCCCGCCGTTCCTGCCCCACGTCGAGTGCAACCTCGACCGCAACCATCCGCTGACCTGGATGACGACCCGCACCCCGGAGAACATCGTGGTCAACCTCCCCCAGGTCGCCGACGCCGACCTGCGCGACTGGACGGACCGACCCTGATGGCCGACACCACCTCCGAGGTCTTCACCGCCGCAGTCACCCTCACCCCCGCCGAGGCCGAGCGCTTCGACCTCGCCTTCACGGCGGTCACCCAGCCCTGCCCCTGGCCCAAGGCGTACGGCGGCGACCTGGTCGCCCAGGCCGCCGCGGCGGCGATGAGGTCCGTCGACGACGGCAAGACGCTGCACTCCATGCACTCGTACTTCATGCGCCCCGCCGACATCGGCGCGGAGGTCCGCTACGAGGTGGAGCTGCTGCGCGACGGCCGGGGCTACGCGACCCGGCAGGTGCGCGGCTACCAGAACGGCAAGCCGCTCTACGTGTGCCTGGCCAACTTCGCCGCCGGCGAGCCCGGCGGGACCTACGCCGAGGGCCTGCCCGGGTGGCTGGCGGTCTCGGGTGTGCCCGATCCCGAGGAACTGCCCGGTGCCGCGGAGTGTCTCGCCGGGCGGACCGGCGGCACGATGACCGAGGTCTCCAAGGACTACTGGTGCGGCGGTCGCGGCTTCGACATGCGCCATGTGCCCGGCCCGGTCTACCTCGCCGTCGAGGGCGGCCATCAGCCCCACCAGGCGGTCTGGGTCCGGCCGTTCGACGCCCTGCGCCCGGTCGACGGGCTCACCGACGCGCAGCGGGACACCGCCGCCCTCGCCTACGTCTGCGACTACACGATCCTGGAGCCGGTGCTCCGCGTCCTGGACCTGCCCTGGGCACGGGACGGGCTGGTCACCGCGAGCCTCGACCACGCGATGTGGTTCCACCGGGCGCCGCAGGCGGGTGTGGTCGACGGCTGGCTGCTCTACGCCCAGGAGGCGGTCGCGGCCGACGACGGCAGGGGGCTCGCCGCGGGGCGTTTCTTCACCCGGGACGGCGCCCACCTGGCCACGGTCGTCCAGGAGGGCATGATCCGCGCCGGCGCCGGAGGTCACCGATGACCCTGTCGCCCTCCGGGCACACCGACACCTTCGCCCGCGACCACCTCCCGCCGGCCGGGCAGTGGCCGGTGCTGGAGTTCACCACCGAGGAGCTCCGCTACCCGGAACGCCTCAACGCCGCCGTCGAGCTGATCGACGCGCCGGTGGCGGCCTTCGGCCCCGACCGGCCCGCGCTGCGCACCCCCGCCGGCGAGGTCTGGTCCTACGGCGAGCTCCGGCGGCGGACCGACCAGATCGCCCAGGTGCTCACCGAGGACCTGGGTCTGGTGCCCGGCAACCGGGTGCTGCTGCGCTCCCCCAACACCCCCTGGACCGTGGCCGCGTGGCTGGGCGTGGTCAAGGCCGGCGGGATAGCCGTCACCACCATGGCCGTACTGCGGGCCGGCGAGCTGGCGCCCGTCGTGGCGAAGACCCGGCCCACCGTAGCCCTGGTCGACCACCGCTTCCTCGACGACGTGTTCGCGGTGCGGGAGTCGGTCGCGCCGGACCTGGTCGTCGTGCCGTGCGGCGGCGGCACCGCGGACGACCTGGGCAACCGGGCCGGGACGAAGGCGGGCCGGTTCACCGCGGCCGACACCGCCGCGGACGACGTCGCGCTGTTCGGGCCGACGTCGGGCACCACGGGCGTCCCGAAGATCACCACCCACTTCCACCGCGACATCCTGTCGATCGACAACACCTTCGGGAAGCACACGCTGAGGCTGCTCCCCGACGACCTGGTGGCGTGCACCGCCCCGCTCGCCTTCACCTTCGGCCTCGGGCTGCTGGTCGTCTTCGCCCTGCGGGCGGGCGCCTGCGCCTTCCTGACCGAGTCGGTGCCGCCGGCGGACCTCGCCGACCTCGTCGCCGAGCACGGGGTGACCGTCCTGGCCACCGCGCCGACCGCGTACCAGCAGATCCTCAGGTCCGGGAGGGCGGACCGACTCACCGGGCTGCGCCGCGCGGTCAGCGCGGGCGAGCACATCCCGCAGGGCCTGTGGGAGGAACTGCGCGACCGGACCGGCCTCAGGGTCATCGACGGCATCGGCGCCACCGAGATGCTGCACATCTTCATCTCGGCCGAGGGCGACGAGATCCGTCCCGGGGCGACCGGCAAGCCCGTGCCCGGGTACCGCGCCACGATCCTGGCACCGGACGGCACGGAACTCGGGCCCGGCACCGAGGGCCTGCTCGGCGTGATCGGCCCGGTCGGCTGCCGCTACCTCGACGACGAGCGGCAGGCCGCCTACGTCCTGGACGGCTGGAACGTCACCGGTGACACCTTCCTCCGCGACGAGGACGGCTACTTCTGGTACCGGGCGCGCAACGACGGCCTGATCGTGTCGTCCGGTTACAACATCGCCGGTCCCGAGGTGGAGGCCGCCGTCCTCACCCACCCGGACGTCGTGGAGACGGCCGTCGTCGCGGCGCCGGACGCCGAACGCGGCTCGGTCGTCTGCGCGTTCGTCGTGCTGCGCGAGGGCGTGGCCGGTGACGCGGCGACGGTCCGGAGCATCCAGGACCACGTCAAGGCGCGGATCGCGCCGTACAAGTACCCGCGCGACGTGCGCTTCACCGACGCGCTGCCGCGCAACCCCAGCGGCAAGCTCCAGCACTTCAAGCTCCGTCAGCTCCTGACGGAGCAGATCGTGGAAGGTCAGCCATGAGGATCGCCATCGCGGGCGGCGGCCCCGGCGGGCTGTACTTCGCCGCCCTGATGAAGCAGCTGGACCCGGCGCACGAGGTCACCGTGTGGGAGCGCAACGCCCCCGACGACACCTTCGGGTTCGGCGTCGTCTTCTCCGACGAGACCCTCGGCGGCATCGGCAACGCCGACGACGTCGTGCACGCGGCGATGGAGAGCCGGTTCGCGCGCTGGACGGACATCGACATCGAGGTCGACGGCGAGCGGTTCACCGTCGGCGGCCAGGGTTTCGCGGCGATGAGCCGCAAGGAGCTGCTGCAGATCCTCCAGCGGCGGGCCGCCGACCTCGGCGTCACCGTCCACTACCGCGCCGAGGCGCCCGGCGTGGACGAACTGCGCGCCACACACGACCTGGTGCTGGCCGCCGACGGCCTCAACTCCGCAGTCCGCACCACGTACGCGGACGTGTTCGGGCCGTCGCTGGACCGGCGGCACAACAAGTACATCTGGCTCGGCACCGACCTGGTCTTCGAGGCGTTCCAGTTCTACGTCAAGCGGACGCAGTGGGGCACCATGCAGATCCACGGCTACCCCTACTCGGACACCGGCTCGACCTTCATCGTCGAGATGCACGAGGACGTCTGGCGGCGGGCCGGGTTCGACCGCACCGAGGACAGGGTGTTCCCGCCGGGCGCCTCCGACGAGTACGCCGTGGCCCGGATCGCGGAGATCTTCGCCGACGAGCTGCAGGGCCACCGGATCCTCACCAACAACTCGAAGTGGCTGAACTTCACGACCGTCCGCAACGAGCGCTGGTCCGACGGCAACGTGGTGCTGCTCGGCGACGCCGCCCACACCGCCCACTTCTCGATCGGCTCGGGCACCAAGCTCGCCATGGAGGACGCCCTCGCCCTGGCGGCCTGCCTGCACGAGCAGCCGACGGTGGCCGAGGCGCTGGCCGCCTACGAGGCCGAGCGCAGGCCGGTCGTCGAGTCGACCCAGCGGGCCGCGCAGGCGTCGCTGGAGTGGTTCGAGAACATCGGCATGTACGCGGGCCAGGACCCGGCACAGTTCGTCTTCAACCTGCTCACCCGCTCGCGGCGCATCACCTTCGAGAACCTCAAGGAGCGCGACGCCGAGTTCGCCGGGCGGCTGGAGGCGGAGTTCGCCCGGCGCCAGCAGGCGTCCGAGGTGGCCCCGGCGATGTTCCAGCCGGTCCGGATCGGCCCGCTCGAACTGAGGAACCGCGTCGTCGTCTCCCCGATGGACATGTACTCCGCGGATGACGGTGTCCCCGGCGACTTCCACCTGGTGCACCTGGGCTCCAAGGCGCTGGGCGGCGCGGGCCTGGTGATGAGCGAGATGGTCTGCGTCTCACCCGAGGGCCGGATCACGCCGGGCTGCCCGGGGCTGTGGACCGACGAACAGCGCGACGCCTGGCGCCGGATCACGGACTTCGTCCACGACCGTACGACGGCGAAGATCGGCCTCCAGCTCGGCCACTCCGGCCGCAAGGGCTCGACCAGGCTCATGTGGGACGG
This sequence comes from Streptomyces sp. NPDC051987, assembly GCF_040680735.1. Lineage (NCBI taxonomy): Bacteria > Bacillati > Actinomycetota > Actinomycetes > Kitasatosporales > Streptomycetaceae > Streptomyces > Streptomyces sp. NPDC051987. The sequence continues at coordinate 26,576 of NZ_JBFAXI010000001.1, forward strand.
CATGGACGAGCCGCTCGACGAGGGCAACTGGGAGGTCATCGCGCCCTCGGCGGTCCCGTACGGCGCCGGCTGCCACGTGCCCCGGGAGGCCACCCGCGCGGACCTGGACAAGGTGGTCGCCGACTTCACCGCCGCCGCCGAGCGCGCGGTGGCGGCCGGTTTCGACCTCGTCGAGGTGCACGCCGCCCACGGCTATCTGCTCTCCTCCTTCCTCTCCCCCGTCGCCAACCGGCGCACCGACGCGTACGGCGGCTGTCCGGAGAACCGGCTGCGGTTCCCGCTGGAGGTCTTCGACGCCGTACGCCAGGCCGTCCCGCCCGGCATCCCGGTCACCGTCCGCATCTCGGCGACCGACTGGATGCCGGGCGGCACCACCGCGGACGACGCCGTCGACGTCGCCCGCGCCTTCATCGAGCACGGGGCGGCCGCCATCGACGTCTCCTCCGGCCAGGTCGCCAAGGACGAGAAGCCCACGTTCGGCCGCTCCTACCAGACCCCCTTCGCCGACCGGATCCGCCACCGGGTGGCCGGGCCCGCGGGGGTGCCGGTGATCGCGGTCGGGGCCATCTCCTCGTACGACGACGTGAACTCGATCCTGCTCGCCGGGCGGGCCGACCTGTGCGCCCTGGGCCGCACCCACCTCTACGACCCGCAGTGGACCCTGCACGCCGCGGCGGAGCAGGAGTACCGCGGGGCAGGTGCCGAGTGGCCGGTGCAGTGGACGGCGGGCCGGCGCAGGCCGCCCACCTCCCGTACCGACAAGGTGCCGCCGCGGCTGTCGCTGCTGCGCGAGGGCGCCGGGGGCACCGTGCACCTGCGCTGGACCCCGGCCGCACGCACGGTGCCGGCATGACCGCCGCGCCCGCGTCTGCGCTGACCGGGCCCGTTCGGTCGACCGGACCGGTCCGATCATGTGAAGCCGGTCCGGCATACTCACTGGAATGAGCGAGACGAAGGGCGACCGGCCCACCACGGCGGCGCGTCGGTCCCGGACCGTACTCGTGAGTTTCCTCGGCGCGATCGTGCGCAAGATGGGCAACTGGATGCCCATCGCCGGGACGGTCGAGCTGCTGACCGCGTCGGGTCTGGACGCCGCCAGCGTCCGGACGGCGGTCTTCCGGCTCAAGAAGCGCGGCTGGCTGGAGTCGGAGAGCCGCGCGGGCATGCGCGGCTACGTGCTGACGCCGGCCGCGCTGGAGGCGCTGGCCGCCGGTGACGAGGTCATCTGGCACGCCCGGCAGCCGGCCGAACTCGGCGACGGCTGGTGCTTCGTGAACTTCTCCGTGCCCGAGTCGGCCCGCGCGCTGCGCCACCGGTTGACCGCCCACCTGACCTCGCTGGGCTTCGGCAACATCGGCTCCGCGGTGTGGATCGCGCCCGCCCGGATGCTCCCGGCCGCGCAGCGGGCCATCGCCGAACTCGACCTCACCGCGCAGTGCGCGGTCTTCGTCGGCGACTACGTCGCCGGGCAGCCGCTGGCGGCCATGGTGCGGGGCGGCTGGGACCTCGACGAGATCGACCTGCGCTACCGGGAGTTCATCAGCGCCTACGCGGGCGAGGCGGACCGGCTCGCCGAGGCCGCGGTCATCGACGGCCGGGACGCCTACGTCACCTATCTCGCCGTGATCGACCACTGGCGCAAGCTTCCGTTCCGCGACCCCGGGCTGCCCCGCGAGGTGCTGCCCGAGAACTGGTCCGGCCCCGCCGCCGTGCATCTCTTCGAACGCATGGTCACGATCCTGGAGGGCCGGGCGCTGGCCCATGCGGCCGCGTACTGGTCCACGTCCTGACCGCGCTGCGGCTTTCCGGCCCACTCCGGTCTTCCCGGATCCGTGGGGCCGGATGCAGGAAACCGGGCGGGGAGAACAGGACCACGCCTGTAGCTTTCCTCTTGGGAACCCAAGATCTTCCTCCCAACTCCCGTTGTCCCACGAGTACTTCGACGAGGCCTGCATGACCAACCCCCCATCCTCCGTCCGTACCACCGCTCGGCACCGCAAGGCGAGAACCGTCCACCCGGCCCTCCGCCGGGTCGCCGTCGTCGCCGTCACCGCCCCCATCGCGGGAACGATCCTCTTCGGCACGAGCGCCTTCGCCGCCGACAAGACCGCGGACAAGACCGGCGGCAAGCCCGCGGCCACGAAACTCGATCCCGCCGAGCAGAAGATCGCGGCCAATCTGAACACGCGCGTCCAGGACACCCGCCTCGGCTCCACGCTGAGCGGCGTCGTCATCGACGCCGCGTCCGACAAGGCCGTCTGGGGCCACGACGCGACCACCGCGCTGATGCCCGCGTCCAACACCAAACTCGGCACCGCCACCGCCGCGTTGACGGTGCTCGGCCCCGGCCACCGCTTCACCACCCGGGCCGTCTACGGCAACGGCACGCTCACTCTCGTGGGCGGCGGTGACCGCACCCTGACCAGCGCCGACCTCCAGGCGATGGCGAAGACCGCCGTCGCGGGACTCAAGGCCGCCGGTCTCACCTCGGTCAAGGTCCAGGTCGACGACAGCCTCTTCCCCGAGCCCACGCTCGCGACCGGCTGGAACGACGGCTACTACCCGGACTCCGTCGCACCGGTGCGGGCACTGGTGGTCGACGGCCACCAGGTCACGGACACGTCGCTGGACGCGGGCCAGGTCTTCGCCGGGTTCCTCGCCCAGCAGGGCGTCACGGTCACGGGCGACGTCACCCACGGCAAGGCCTCGACGGGCGACGTGCCGGTCGCCCGGCACCAGTCCGGCACACTGTCCGCCATCGTGGAGCACATGCTCAAGGTGAGCGACAACGACATCGCCGAGACCCTGCTGCGGATGACCGCGATCGGCGACGGCCGGCGGCCGACCTTCGAGGACGGCACGGCGGTCGTACGCGAGGTGCTCCGCGGGTACGGCGTCTCGCTGGTCAACTACCAGATCCACGACGGCAGCGGGCTGTCCCGCGCCAACCGCATCCCGGCCCGGAGCATCGCCGACATCCTCGACGTCGCCGACGACGTGCGCAACGCCAAGACCCTCAGGTACATCATCGACGGTCTGCCCGTCGCCGGAGAGGCCGGCTCCACCCTGGGTCCCGAATGGGGCCGCTTCGACACCGCGGACTCGCAGTGCGCCGTCGGCAAGGTGCAGGCGAAGACGGGCACGCTCACCGGTGCGATCGCGCTGAGCGGGCTGACCAAGGCCGCGGACGGGCGCTGGAAGATCTTCTCCTTCATCGAGAACAACTCCACCGCCGACCCCGCCGCCACCAAGGACGCCCTCGACGGCCTGGCGGCCACGGTCAACGGCTGCTGGGCATAGGCCACCCGGTCTGCGCCCCTCCGGAAGCCACCACGTGCCTGAGTGGAGGCCGCCCCCAGGGAGTGGGGGGACGGAGGCGCGCAGACTGCCCGGTCCCGGCGCCGCGTGGGTGCCGCCCGGTGCCGGACCGGCCCGGCCGGCGGCGCCCCGCCGGGTCCTCGGCGGCGCGCTCGGCCGGTCGGCACCTCATCCGCTTCCCGCCGCCACCCTGACGGGCCTGGACTGTGACGTCCGCCCCGTCCGGCCACCCGGCCGAGGCGGGGCGGCTATGGTCGCTGGAGGGGGAGCGGACACGACGGGGGGCTCACGTTGGATCGCCTGGCAGGAGCGGACGCGGAAGTCGGGCCGGCCCGCTCCGCGGGCCGAACGGTGTTGCCCGCGCCACTGCGCCGGTGGCTCGGGCCGCTCGCGGTGCTCGCCGCGCTGGTGGTCGTCGTCCTCGGGGTCCGGTACGCGGGACACAGTGAGCCCGGCCGGGTGGACCGGTGGATCGTCCGGCCGACGGCGGACAGTGTGCGGCCGCCGTGGCGGCACGTCGCCCTGGCGCTGGACTTCCTGGGAGAACCCACGGGATCGACGATGGTGATCGTGGTCTGCGTGGCCGGCTGCCTGCTGCTCCGGCGGCCTCGCGCGGCGGTGCTCGTCGCCGTCGGCAGCGGCCTGACCGTGGGGACGACCACGCTGCTCAAGCACCTGGTGGGACGCACCATCCACGGCCCGGGGAACCTGTCCTACCCGAGCGGGCACACCGCGTTCTTCACCGCTCTCGCTCTCATGGCCGCGCTGCTCGCGACCGGCCGGCTCGGCCTCGGCACGGCGGCCGGCACGTCCCTCGTGCTCGCCGCCTCGCTGGCCGCCGGCGCCGCCATGGGGTGGGCGGAGGTCCGCCTGGGCGCGCACTACCCGACCGATGCCCTCGGCGGCTGGTGCACCGCGCTGGCGGTGATACCGGCGACCGCGTGGCTGGTCGACCGCACGGCCGACCGCACGGCTGCCGCCCTGGCCGGCCGGCCGGGGGCGGACGGCTGACACCGGCCCGGGGGGCGCTGCTGACGTCACGTCAGGTCACACCAGGCGGCGGAACACGGGTTTCACCGCCCGGCCCTCCAGCCAGGGGGTGGGGTCGGCGGCGTCCAGTGCCTTCCGGTACACCGCGCACGCCTCGGCCACCACGTCGACGGTGCGGTCGATGTCCGCGTCGTCGAGTGCGCTGCTCACCACGAAGGACGGGGCGAGCACCCCGTCCGCGAGAAGCCGGCGCAGGAACAGGGTGCGGTAGGGCTGCGAGGGCCGCAGGTTCTCGTCGAGCGTGGCGAAGACCAGGTTGCTGGCCCGGCCCCGGACGACGACGTGCTCGCCGACGCCCGCGGCGGCCGCGGCGGCGCGGACACCGGCGGCCAGCCGCTCGCCGAGGGCGTGCAGCCGCGCGGTGACGCCCTCCTCGGCGTAGACCGTCTGCACGGCCATCGCCGCCGCCAGGGAGTGCGTCTCCGCGCCGTGCGTGGTGGACAGCAGGAACACCCGGTCACCGGAAGCGCGCAGTCCGCCCCGTTCCATCAGGTCGCGTCGCCCGGCCAGCGCGGAGACGGCGAACCCGTTGCCCAGCGCCTTGCCGAACGTGGAGAGGTCGGGGACGACGCCGTACAGGCCCTGGGCGCCCGCCTCGGACCAGCGGAAGCCGGTGATCATCTCGTCGAAGACCAGCACGCAGCCGTGCCGGTCGGCCAGGTCGCGCAGGCCGGCGAGGTAGCCGGGCGGCGGCTCGGAGTGGGTGGCGGGTTCCAGGATCAGACAGGCGATCTCGTCCTGGTACCGGGTGAGCAGCTCCTCCGTGGCGGCCAGGTCGCCGTAGGGGAAGGACACGGTGAGTTCGGTGGTCGCCGCCGGGATGCCGGCGCTCATCGGCGTGGTGCCGATGAACCAGTCGTCGACGGAGAAGAACGGGTGGTCGGCGCAGAGGGCCACCCGCGGGCGTCCCGTGACGGCGCGGGCGAGGCGGACCGCGGCGGTGGTGGCGTCGGAGCCGTTCTTGGCGAACTTCACCATGTCGGCGGTCGGCACCGTGGCCAGGAAGCGTTCGGCGGCCTCGACCTCGACGATGGACGGCCGGACGAAGTTGCTGCCGCGGTCGAGTTCCCGTCGTACCGCCTCGGTCACCCGGGGGTGGGCGTGGCCGAGGCTGACCGACCGCAGGCCGGAGCCGTACTCGATGTACCGGTTGCCGTCGACGTCCCACACGTGGGCGCCGCGGCCGTGGCTGATGACGGGGGCCAGGTTCTCGGGGTACTGGTCGTCCCCCTTGGCATAGGTGTGCGCGCCTCCGGGGATCAGAGCGTGCAGCCGCTCGTTGGCCTGCCGGGAGCGGGGCAGGAGGAACCCCTCGGTGTCTTGGGTGTGCACGCCGACCTCAACTTTCTCGGTGCTTCAGGACCTCGGCGAGGCTCGGCGCCGCCCGGTCCCGCTGGGACATCGACGTGACCGGCAGGGGCCAGGGAATGGCGAGTTCCGGGTCGTCGAAGGCGATCGTCACGTCCTCGGACGGATCATGCTGACGATCGATACGGTAAGAGGTGTCCGCGATTTCGGTAAGAGCCTGGAAGCCGTGCGCGCATCCCGCCGGGATGTACACGGTCTTCTGCGTCTCGCCGGACAGCTCGAAGAAGGCCCGGCCCAGGTACGTCGGAGAGTCCGGCCGCAGGTCCACCACGACGTCGAAGATCCGCCCGTACGAGCACCGCACCAGTTTGGCCTCGCCGGCGCCGGAGCGCAGGTGCAGGCCGCGCAGCACACCGCGGACCGAGCGGGACACGCTGTCCTGGACGAAGGCGGCCGGGTCGAGGCCCGCCGAGCGGACCACGTCGGCGTCGAAGGTGCGGCAGAAGAAGCCGCGTTCGTCGGTGTGGGGCGTCGGCTCGAAGAGGAACGCGCCCGCGATCTGGGGGACTTCTGTCGCTTTCATGCGGCCTTCCGTGGGGCGTGGGCGTGGTCGCCCGCCGGGAACAGGGTCGTGGTCAAGGCGGCGAACTGCCGGTCCAGTTGCCGTGCGGCGACCCGGTTGCGCTCGGCCAGGGTCCGCCGCAGCTCCGCCGCGTGCTTCTCCAGGTCCCGGAACTGTTCCAGGAGCCGGTCGGCGTCGACCTGGCGGGCCGGGTGGCAGTACGCGCCCAGGCCCATCCGGTCCATGAGCGCGTCGCTCTTCGCCGCGTAGCAGAGGGCGAGCACGGGCGTTCCGGTCTTCAGCGCGCAGATCAGGTTGTGGTAGCGGACGGCCACCACGGTGTCGGCGGCCGCCATCTCGTGCATCAGGTCGGCCAGGGAGGCCGGTTCGGCCGCGGTGACCAGCGGGGAGTCGACCGCGTCCAGGATGGCCGCGACCACCGCCAGGTCGCACTGGTCGCCGGTGAGGAGCCGCACGGGCCTGCCCTCCGCGACCAGCGTGCGGACGAACCTGATCGTCCCCTCCAGGTAGCGCCGGTGGATCTCCTCGGCCCGGTCGCGGTCGTCGTTGCCGCCGTGGAAGTCCATGACGCCGAGGCAGACGCGGCCCGGTGTGCCGGTGGCCGCGCCCGCCTGTGGTGTCGGGAGGGAGAACGCCAGGTCGGGGTAGACCTCGTCGCGTGCGGTGTCCACTCCCATGGCGCGCATCGCGTCCCGGGACTGGGTGTCCCGGTACGACCGGTACGCGGCCAGCCGCGCCGACCAGCGCACCAGGGCACGGGTGGGCCGGTTGCGGATCTCTGCGGCGCCGACGCTGACCAGCGCGACCCGGGTGCCGAGCAGCCGGCCGCTCGCGCAGAGCAGGAACAGCGCGTACGGGAAGCCCCACGGCCGCAGCGGCAGGGTGGCCTCCAGGACGCCCATGCCCGGCACGATCACCACGTCGTGCCGGCGCACCCAGGCCGCGGTGCGGAAGACGTCGACGAGTTTGCCGACCCCCTTGGCCGCGATCGCGCCCGCGCGTGAGGCGGTCCGGTACTCGGCGCGGTTCCAGTGCAGGCGCGTGGCGGGGATCCGGAACCGTGCCGTCACGGCCTCGGGACCGCCGCACAGCGCGTCCACGACCGCCTCCGGGTGCTCGGCGCGCAGGTAGCGGAGGACGGCTTCGAGCGATCCGTCGTTGCCGAAGTTGCCGGAGCCGAGCAGGCCGAACACGCCGACGCGCACCACAGTTCCGTCCGCGGACGTCATGCCTTGCCCCTCCCCTCGCGGCCGGCGACGAGGGCGTCGACGGAGACCGTGAGCTGGGTCGGGTCGACCGGGGCGCGGTCCTCGACCCGCTCGCCGGCGCCCGGCCGGACCCGGCTGGTCAGCCACGCGGCCAGGTGCCGGTAGCACGCGCGCCGGTCGGTCGCGGACAGGGGCGCCCGCCGGATCGCCGAGGCGAAGCCCCAGACGTACTCGGCGAGCAGCCGGGGCGTCGGGTGCAGCAGGCCGGCCCGGCGCGGGTCCAGGTTGACGCACCGGGAGCGCTTGGACGGGTTCGCCCGCTCGGCGCGGGTGGGGTGGTCACGGCGGAAGTACAGCAGCTCGGGCACCTGGTGGAAGGGCCCGTGCAGGGTGATCTCGGCGACGAAGGTGCGGTCCGCGTGGTGGTAGCTGTCCATCGGCTTCACCCGGCGCAGCACGTCCGCCCGCATCACCCCGTAGAAGTCGTCGCCGCCCGGCTCGAACAGCAGGCTGCGGAAGCGCTCCGGCGCGTGCGGCGAGTCGGTGGCGAGCGTGTACTCGTAGGGGACCGTCACCTGGCCGTCGCCGTCGATGACCGCCTGGCCGGTGTGCGCGAGGATCACGTCCGGCCGCTCGTCCAGCGCCTCCACGCAGCGCCGCAGCAGGTCGCGGCCGTAGAGGTCGTCGTGCGAGGCCCACTTGAACAGCTCGCCGCGGGACTCGGCGAACACGCGGTTGTGGTTGGGCGTGGCGCCGATGTTCCGGGACAGCCGGAGGTAGCGGATGCGGGAGTCCTGCGCGGCGTACTTGCGGCAGATGTCCTCGGTCCCGTCGGTCGAGGCGTTGTCGGAGACGACCAGTTCGAAGTCCTCGTAGGTCTGGCCGAGCAGGGCGTCGAACGACTCGGCCAGGTACTCCTCGCCGTTGTACACGGGCAGGCCGATGCTCAGCCTGGGTCGGTCGGTCATGCGGTCCTCACTTCGGGGATGGGATGGCGGTGGCGCTCGCGCAGGGCGGACCTCAGGTGCAGCCACCACACGGCCGAGCCGCTGAGGGTGGCGGCGGCGACGCCCCAGGCCGAGCCGGCCGTACCGGCGGCGGCCGCCCCACCGAGCCCGCCGCCGACGTAGCAGGCGGAGGCGAACAGCTGGCAGCGCAGGCTGCGCCGGGCCGCGCCGAGGGCGCGCAGTCCGGCCGCCGCGCCGGTGCCGAGGCCCGCTCCCGCCACGCTCAGGGTGATCTGCACAACGAGGTGCGAGGAGGAGTGCCAGACGTCGCCGAGCGCCAGGTCGCCGAGCCGGTCCGGCATCAGCAGCAGCGCCGAGCCCCAGAACAGCGCGCCGACGGCCTGTCCCCCGCCCAGCAGGAGGCAGAACCTGCCCAGTTGGTGCGGGGCCCGGCGCAGCACCCGGGCCGCCTCCGGGACGGTGACCAGCGAGAGTCCCATCAGGACCGCGAGGAACGGGCCCATCAGGAGCTCCGCGCCCCGGATGGCGCCCACGGCGCCGACTCCGACGATCACGCCGACCCCGTACGCCCGCACCTGGCTGGCGCCGCTGAGGCTGACGTTCTCCACCAGGTAGCGGTAGCCGAGGTCGCGCTGCTCACGCAGCCAGCCGCGGGCCTCGGCGACCCGGGGCCGGATGCCGGACTGGAAGCAGCCGTAGCCCGCCGCGACGGTGGCGGACGCGCCCCAGGCGAGCACGAACGCGGCCACGGTGTCCACGTGGGCCGCCACCACCATGGCCGGGACCAGCGCGACGCCCCACACGACGTCGTTGACGAACGCCTTCCGCCCGGTGCCGGCGGCGAAGAACGCGAACCGCCAGGCGTCCTGGAGCAGCAGCCCCGGCAGCGTGACGGCGAGGGCGACGAAGGCGGGCCCGACCCGGCCGCCGAGCCCGGCCCCGGCCGCCAGGCACAGCACGCCGATGGCCGTGCCGACTCCGAGTGCCGTACCCGTGGAGCGAGCCACCGCCCCGCGCCAGGACGCGTCCGGCACGCCGCTGAAGCGCACCACGAGCGGGTCGGTGGCCAGGCCGCGGGAGACGTTGAGCACCACGCCGTAGGTCACCCAGGCCAGGCTGAACACGCCGAAGGCGGTCACCCCGAGCGAGCGGGCCACGTAGATGCCCACGGCGAAGTTGCTGATGCTGGAGGCCGCCTGGTCGGCCAGTCCCCAGGACAGCCGGCCGACGAGGGCCCGTCTGGCGGACCCGGCCGGTGCGGTCGTCTTCTCCCCCCGGGTGGTCATGGGCGTCATTCCTTGACCAGGTCGGCGCCGCGCAGGGCGTCGGCCGCGGCGGCCACGGTGTCGAAGGGCAGCCCGGAGCGCTCGGCGACGTCCAGCAGACTGTGCTCGCCGTCGGACAGGTTGAGCACCCAGAGCATGGCCATCTGGGCCTGCTTGGTGTCGCTGCGGCCGCCGAGCGCGTCGTACAGCCCGCGCCGGCCCAGCTGCGGTTCGCCGTAGGGGCTGAGGTTGACGTACCGCCGGTTGCGGTCGAGGACGGCGAACGCCTCGCGGCAGACGGCGAGGGTGTCGGCCATCGCCGCCGGGGAGACGAAGTCCAGGTCGTCCGCGGAGGTGTGGTACTCGGGGTAGCCGGCGTACGGGGTCCGGGTGAGCGAGCCCACGCCCAGGTTGAAGCCGGGCGAGCAGAACTGCCGCTCGTCGTAGCCGTAGGGAGTGAATTCGGTGACGCGGTGCGGGCGGCCGGAGGCGGCCAGGACGTGCCGCAGCACCCGGTCGATCTCCGCGTCACCGCGCCTGCTCTGCTTGTACGTCAGGTGGCCGGGGTCCCCGGCGCAGGCCAGCACCAGGCCGTGCCTGACCCGGTCCACCCGCTCCGCGTTGCGGGCCAGCCAGGTGATCGCCCCGATGGTGCCGGGCGCGAACAGGAACCGGTAGGTGTAGTACGTCGGCTGCTCGGCGAGCGAGCGGGCCAGGTACGTCGCCACCGCGATGCCGGCCAGGTTGTCGTTGGCCAGCGACGGGTGGCAGACGTGGCAGGAGACGATCACCTCGTCGGCGACCTGCCCGGGGACCACGTACTCGGCGTAGGTGAGGTGGCCGTCGGCGAGCGTGGAGTCCACGCACACCTCGTAGTCGCCGTCCGGCAGCGCGTCCAGGGTCGCCTGGGCGAGGCAGAAGCCCCAGTCCGGCTTGTAGTAGCTGGTGCGGTACGGCACCCAGGACGGGTGGTCCGGCAGGGTGTGCAGGTGCGCGCGCAGTTCGGACAGGGGCATGGTCGCCGACACCGGCACGCTGTAGCCGAGCACGTGCAGGCTGGACGCGGCGAAGTCGACGACCCGCCGGCCCGTGCTGTCGGCGATGTACGCGTCGCGGATGTTCCACTCCTGCGGCACCGTCCAGTCGAGCACCTGCGTGCCGGTCGGCACCTCGTGCACCTGCAGCGGGATGTACTCCCCGACGATGTCCAGGGTGGCGCGCACGCCGTCGCCGGTGATGCTCCGGCAGAGCGGGTACATCCGCTCCACCAGCGCGTACATCTCCTCGCTCACGTCGGTCACCGGCGCCACCTGAGGGTGTCGTCGACGGTGCCGGCGCCGGAGGCCGCGCGCAGCACGGCGAGCCGGGTGTAGCGCTGCTCGAAGTCCTCCCGGGTGAGCCCGAAGTCGCGGTAGGCGTCGGCGAGTTCGAGCGCGCCCTGCTTGACCGTCCACGCGCAGTCGAAGCCGGGGATCGCGGTGCGGAACCGGGAGAAGTCGACCCGGTAGGACCGCGGGTCGGCGCCGGTCTCCCCGGTGATCACCACCTTGGAGCCGTCCACCGCCTCGGCGACCTGCGCGGCGATCTCGGCGACCGTGACGTTGTTGATCTCGCTGCCGATGTTGAACGCGCGGTCGTGCACCGCCTCGCGCGGCGCGGTCAGCGCGGCCGTGAAGGCCCGCGCGATGTCGGCGGCGTGCACCAGCGGGCGCCAGGGGGTGCCGTCGGAGAGCACCAGGACCTCGCCGGAGAGGAGGGCGTGGCCCACCAGGTTGTTCAGCACGATGTCGGCGCGCAGCCGGGGCGAGAAGCCGAAGGCGGTGGCGTTGCGCATGAACACCGGGGTGAAGTCGCCGTCGGCCAGCGCGTGCAGGTCGTCCTCCACCCGCACCTTGGACTCCGCGTACGGCGTCACCGGGCGCAGCGGGGCGTCCTCGGTCACCAGCTCGTCGCCGCCGGCGGCGCCGTAGACGGAGCAGGTCGACGCGTACAGGAAGCGCCGTACTCCGGCGTCGCGGGCCAGCCGGGCGAGGCGGACGGACGCGTGGTGGTTGATGTCGTAGGTGAGTTCCGGCGCCAGCGAGCCGAGCGGGTCGTTGGACAGGGCGGCCAGGTGGATCACGGCGTCCACCCCGGCCACGTGCTCGGCCGTGACGTCGCGCAGGTCCACCCGCTGCCCGGGCGGGTCCTCGGGCCGCGGGCCGAGGACGCAGTCGGCGAACAGGCCGGAGTCGAGGCCGACGACGTCGTGCCCGGCGGCCCCGAGGACCGGGGCCATCACGGTGCCCAGGTAGCCCTGGTGTCCGGTCAGTAGTACGCGCAAGGTTCAACCCCCCAGGTTGAGCGTGAGTTTGGTGACGGCGAACGCCTCGGCGTAGCGCGCGTGGCATTCGATGCCGCGGATCCGGGCGAGGCCGAGGAAGGCCTCCCGGTCGTACCAGGGCCGGTGCCGCTGCGAGGGGTAGTGCTCCTGCAGCAGCCGCACCTTCTCCTCGGCGGTCCCGGCGGACAGCGGCTGGTACGCCGCCATGCGGCCGAGGTCGCCGTCCCACTTGACGATCTCGTAGCCGAGCACGAGGTGGTCGCGGAACGCGGTGGTCATCAGCTGCGCCAGGCCGCGGTGGTCCTGGTGGGCGTCGTCGGTGCGCGGTGCCAGGACCAGGTCCGGGTCGGTCCGCTCGCGCAGTTCCTCGACGGCGGACTTGGCCTCCTCCCAGTGGGCGGGGAACCGCCCGTCCGGCAGCTTGTGCACGGTCAGCCGCAGGTCGGCGCCCGGGCAGAAGGCGGCGAGCGCGGCCTGCTCCTCCTGCTCGCGCTCGCTGCCGCCGCCGGTGAGCACCAGCGCGTCGACCCGGATGCCGGACCGCGCCCGGCACAGGGTCAGCAGGGTGCCGCCGGCGCCGATGGCGATGTCGTCGCAGTGCGCGCCCACGGCGACGATCCGGTGCAGGGGCCCGGTCCCGAGCCCGATCACGCTCCGGCTCCGGCTCCGGCTCCGGCTCCGGCGGTGGCCCGCTCCCACACGGCCCACGGGCGGTCGCCCCTCGTGTAGGCGGCGTCGAGTGCGGCCCGTTCCTTCACGGTGTCGGTCGGCTTCCAGAAGCCGCGGTGCTGGTGCGCCACCAGCCGTCCCCGCTTGGCCAGTTGGGCGCATCCGTCGGCGACCAGGTCGCCGTTCTCGGGGATGTGGTCGAAGACCTCCTGGCGGAGCACGAAGTAGCCGCCGTTCTCCCACAGCGGCAGTTCGCTGACCGCGGTGATGCCTCCCACCAGGCCGTCCTCGCCCAGTTCCACGCAGTGGAACGACGACTGCGGCGGCACCACCATCATCGACGCCCCGGCGTCGCGCCGGGCGAACCGGTCGATCATCTCCGGCAGCGGGGCGTCGGTGAGCACGTCGGCGTAGTTGGCGAGGAACATCTCGTCGCCGTCGAGGTGGTGCCGCACCCGGCGCAGCCGCTCCCCGATCGGTGACTCGATGCCGGTCTGCGCGAACGTGATCGTCCAGTCGGCGATGTCGGTGGAGAGCAGCTCGGTCTTTCCGCCGCGCAGGACGAAGTCGTTGGACGTCGTCTCCTCGTAGTTGAGGAAGAAGTCCTTGATGTGGTGGGCCCCGTAGCCGAGGCAGAGGATGAACTCCTTGTGCCCGAAGTAGGCGTAGTACCGCATGACGTGCCAGATCAGCGGCCGCGGGCCGACCATCGCCATCGGCTTGGGCACGTCGTCGGAGGTGCCGTTGCGCATCCGCATCCCGTAACCGCCGCAGAACAGGACGACCTTCATGCTGTGACCTCCTTCGACGCGCCCTCGACGACGCTCAGCTCCGGGATGGGAAAGACGAGCCGGCCGCCCCACTCGTGCACGAAGGCCAGCTGCTCGGCCAGTTCGGCCCGCAGGTTCCACGGGAGGACGAGGACGTAGTCCGGCTTGTCGGCGGCTATCCGCTCGGGCGGCAGGATCGGGACGCGGGTCCCCGGCGTGAACCTGCCGTGCTTGTAGGGGTTGCGGTCGACGGTGTACGGGAGCAGGTCGGGGCGGATGCCGCAGTGGTTGAGCAGGGTGTTGCCCTTGCCGGGCGCGCCGTAGCCGACGACCGTCTCACCGCGCTCGGCGGCCTCGATGAGGAACCGCAGCAGGTCGCGGCGCACCTTGGCCACCCGGGCGGAGAACTCGGTGTACCCGGACAGATCCTGCAGCCCGGCGGCCTTCTCCCGGGCCAGTACGTCGGCCACCCGCTGCGTCGGCTCGCCGCCCGCCTCGGCCGGCCGGGCCCACAGCCGGATGGAGCCGCCGTGGGTCGGCAGCAGCTCGACGTCCACGAGCGTGAGTCCGCCGCCGGCCAGCGCCCGCGCCGCGGACGCGACCGTGTAGTACTGGAAGTGCTCGTGGTAGATCGTGTCGTACTGGTTCTCCTCGATCAGGGTCAGCAGGTGCTGCACCTCGATGGAGACCCAGCCGTCGTCGGCGACCAGCGCGCGCAGCCCCTGGGTGAAGCCGACCACGTCGGGGATGTGCGCGTACACGTTGTTGGCGACGACCAGGTCCGCCGGGCCGTGCTCGGCGCGGACGGCCGCGCCGGTGTCCGGGCTCAGGAACTCCGTGAGCGTGGGCACACCCGCGTCCCGGGCCGCCGCGCCGACGTTCACCGACGGCTCGATGCCGAGGCAGCGGATCCCGCGGTCCACCACATGCCTCAGCAGATAGCCGTCGTTGCTCGCGACCTCCACCACGAAGGCGTCGGCGCCGAGACCGAGGCGCTCCACCGCGCCGGCGACGAACGTCCGCGCGTGCTCCACCCAGGACGTGGAGTAGGAGGAGAAGTACGCGTACTCCTTGAACGTCTCCTCCGGCGTGATCAGCGGCGGGAGCTGCGCGAGCCAGCACTCGGTGCACACCCGCAGGTGCAGCGGGTACGCCGGCTCCGGATCGTCCAGTTGGTCCGCGGCGAGAAAGCTCTCACACGGCGGCGTCGCCCCGAGGTCGACGACGCTCGCCATCGCTTCCGAGCCGCAGAGTCGGCATCGTGTCATCTGCTGTCCCCATCCCCCCTGCCCGCGCGGGTGTCCCCGTCGCGAGCCGGTACTGACCGACCCGCGATCGCGGTGCGGTACTCCTCTTCCAGGCGCGCCAGGCCTACGGCCGGGCTGAAGCCCTGCTCGTAGCGGCGGCGGGCCGCCCGGCCCAGCTCCCGGCCCAGCACCGGGTCGGCCGCGATCCGGCGGATGCCGGCGGCGAGCGAGGCGGACTCGCCCGGCCGGTGCAGCAGCCCGGTCGCCCCGTCCTCGACGAGTTCCACGAAGGCGCCGTGGCCGGCCGCGACGGTCGGCACCCCGGCCGCCATCGCCTCCACGACCACCAGGCCGAACGCCTCCAGCCAGGTCGAGGGGGCCACCACGGCGACCGACCGCGCGACGGCCTTCCGGCACTCCGCCGTGTCCAGCAGGCCGACGTACCGGACGTCGTCCCGGTCCGCCGCCCAGGCGGCCACCTGACGCTCCAGCGGCCCCGTGCCGGCGATCACCAGCGGGACGCCCACCCCGCCGCTCGCCGCGAGCTCGTCCCACGCGGCCATGAGCAGCGTGACACCCTTGGCCTCGGCGAGCCGGCCGAGGTAGAGCACGTGCTCGCCCGCGCCCTCCCGCCGAACGCCGAGGTCGGGCACGAAGTTGTGCTTCACCGCCAGCCGCTCGGCGGGCATCCCGGACCGCACCAGGACCTCGCGCTGGGCCGCGGAGATGCACAGGAACCGCTCCACGCCGGACCACCACCGCCGCCGGTTGGCGGCCAGGCTGACCGCGAGCGGCACCGTGGCGAGGCGGGAGCCCCGGTAGCAGCCGTGCCGGACGGCGGGCAGCGGGGTGGCGCCCACGCACTCGGTGCACGGCCGGCCGTCCCGTTGCAGCGTGCCGGGCGGGCAGACCTGGGTGTAGTTGTGCAGCGTGGCGACGGCGGGCACCCCCGCGTCGGCGCACGCGGCGAGGACCGCGGGCGACAGGAGCGGGAAGACGTTGTGGACGTGGACCACGTCCGGCCGTTCGGCGCGCAGCCGGGCGGCGAGTTCGGCACGGACCGCCGGGTTCCACGGCACCCGCAGGGGCACCGCGACCTTGGCGAGAAGGGACATGGCGCCGATGTCGTCGCTGCGCCGCTCGAACACCCCGACCCGGTGGCCTGCCGCGCGCAGCAGTTCCGCCTCCTGGTCGACGACCTTGTTCTCCCCGCTCGGCTGCGCGGAGCCGTAGCGGTTGTGCACCACGAGCACGTGCATGGTCAGCTCACCTCCGGCCCCGGGGTCTTCGGCCGGGGGAGTTCGGGCGCCGCCAGCAGCGAGGCGGCCAGGGCCAGGTGCAGCAGGTACGGCGAGGCGTCGCCGAGCCCGGCCTCGGTGTACGAGGCGATCGCGCAGTAGCTGATCAGGAAGACCGCGCAGGCCCGCTGCAGCGACGGCGGCCGCAGCAGCGCGACGCCGCCCAGCACGACGATGATCACCGCGACCAGGCCGACGCCGATGAGACCCTGCTCGTTGTAGACGGCCAGCCAGCTGTTGTCGATCGGCAGCCCGCCGAACGACTTGTCGCCCAGGCCCACTCCGAGGAACTTCTCCGAGGTCGTCCGGGGCGCGGCGAGCAGGGCGTCCCAGACCTTGGCCCGGCCGGTGAGGCTGGAGAAGTTCTCCTTGCTCTGACCGCGCAGGAACCAGGTCTGCAGGGCGGACGCGAACCCCACCGCGGCCACCGCGCCGCACAGCACCGCCCAGGTGAAGAACCGGCGGGCGGCCGCGCTGGTCAGCAGCAGCGAGCCGATCGCCAGCGCGAGCCCGAGGAGCAGGCCGAGCGTGGCGGTCCGGGTGTGGGTCAGGGCGAGCAGCACGAAGGACGGCACGATGACCACCGCGGCGCTGGTCCGGTCGGTCCGGCGGCCCAGCAGGAGCAGCACGGTGAGCCCGATGATCACCGCCGCGTACTGCCCGATCTGCGGCGGGGTGAGCGGCCACAGCGCGCCGACCAGGCGGCCGCCGTAGAGATCGGGCAGGGCCGCGCCCGGGGAGACCACCAGTCCGGCGGCGACCGAGCCGAGCACCGCGAAGTAGGCCCGGATGTGGTGGCGGACGAAGGTCAGGCTGCCGTCCCACCAGCGGCTGAGCAGCCAGAGGGTGCAGATGAACAGCATGAGCCGGAAGCAGCGGAACAGCGCGCCGAACCCGGACTCCAGGTTGGCGCTGGAGATCACGCTGGTCACCAGCAGCAGGGTGAGCAGGAGCAGGTAGGAGCTGGGCCGGATGCGCAGCCGGATGTTGACCGTGAGGGCCAGCGCGAACGCGGCGACCAGGGCGCCCATGGTGACCATCTGGATGAGGGAGCGGGGCAGCGGGACGATGGTCTTCGCCCCGGCGGAGCCGAGCGTGTTGAGGACCAGCAGCCCCCAGACGATCCCGACGATCCGCGGGGTGCCGGCGGGGCCCGGTGCGGCGCCGGACCGCGGGTCCCGCTGCCTCTCCGTCTCTGCGTCCATCTGCGTGTCCATCTCAGTCACCGGCCCCAGGGGCGAGGGTGCTGCCCGTGTCCTGCCGGTAGTCCATGCCCTGCCACTCGTCGAAGTCGAGCACCTGGCTCGGGTCGTGGGCGACGAACTGCCACGGTCCGAGGTAGACGTTGTCGTGCCAGTGGTTGCCCTGCCGACGGGTGATCGCCTCGGCCACCTTCTCGCCCTTGTACGGCGACCAGTCCGGGTAGGTTCCGTAGTTCGACAGCACCGCCATGCGGTCGCACAGGTCCGTGCACTGGACCACGGACTTGTCGAGCACGAAGCGGTTGTCGTGGATGTCCACCCGCTGGGTCTTCCACCGGCAGTCGGAGTAGAGCGGTGCCTTGTCGATCGCCGGTTCCGCGCAGCGGCCGGTGGTCTTCACCAGCAGCGTGCAGTCACCGGACGACGTGTTGGCCGGGCTGTTGCAGAACCGGTCGGCGTTCTCCCACAGGGTGATGCCGGACCAGTTGTTCTCCAGCACGTTCCGGTAGATGTCGATCTTGTCGGTGCGGGCCCGGACCCGTGGTTCGCCGCCGGACTCGGACACGTAGACGGCCGCGTACGGGAAGTTGTCGCCGCGGTCGGCGTACCTGCGGCCCTCGACCCAGTTGTTCCGCCGGATCGTGTTGTTCCGGACGACCGCGTTGTAGCTGGTCTCGTAGATCAGCGCGGGACCGTCGTTGGCGTCGAGCACGTTGTTCTCGATGAGGAAGTCGTTGTTGTCGGTGTCCGCCCACAGGCCTGCTCCGCGGTTGTCGTGCACCCAGTTGCCGCGGACGTCCGCGCCGTCGACGGCCCAGAACTTGACGCCTCCGGTGCAGCCGCAGCCCTGCTGCCGGCGCTCCCAGCCGTCGGTGTTGTTGCCCACGATCTCGTTGTCCTCGACCACCAGGTCCGTGATGCCGCCGCCGCCCTTGTACGCGTTCATCCCGTACTGCCCGTTGTCGCGCAGGCAGCTGGCGCGGACCCGCTGGTGGGCGCCGGCCATCAGCCCCGCGCCGGAGTTGTCCTGGATCGTCGTGTGCTCGATCACCCATCCGTCGGCGGAGTCGTGGTTGACCACGCCCTCGTTCTGCGGTGCGACGAAGTGCTGCACGGTCAGGTAGCGGATGGTGACGTCGCGGGCGGTGCCCGTGAACGCGTACTGGTTCTTCTTCCCGCCGTCGAGCACGGCGCCGGGCGCGCCGAGGTAGCGGTCCCCCTCCTTGGGGACGATCTGGGCGAAGCGGTCCGGGACGAGCCGGTGCTTGCCGGGCCGGAGCCAGAAGGTGGTGTGGGCGGGGCTGCTCTTGGTCTTCGCGGCCAGGTCGCCGACGACCGCCGGGTCGACCGTCACCGCGCCCGCCGGTGCCTTGGCCGGTCCGGTACCGGGGTTGGCGCACACCCGGGCCACGGACCGGGCCGCGGACGTGGACGTGGACGGCGCGGCGGTCGGCTCCGCGGCCGGTGCGTCCGGCGTGCCGTCGCAGCCGGCCACCGTCAGCAGGGCCAGCGTCAGCGGTGCCGCCGCCCACGCCCAGTGCCACCTCTTGTTCCCCACGTCCCCCCCTAGCCGCCGAACCTGAGCACGGTGGTGAACCCGTCCGCACCGTCGGCGGGGCTGGTGCCCGTGCCGATCAGCGTCGTGGCGGGCTCCTTGCGCCCGAATCCGGCGGAGTACCAGCCCAGCGGCGGGTCGGTCTCCCCGCGGTGGGCCTGCCAGGACAGCTGCCCCGGCAGGTCGAGCACGGCGGAGCGTCCCTCGCCGTCCCGGCTCCAGCTGAGCACCGCCCGGTTGCCCACCAGATCGGCGGTGATCGCCGGGCCGAGGTGGAAGGCCAGCCGCACGCTCCGGCGCGGGCCGCGCACCTCGTCGACGACCCTCAGCTCCCGGCTCGCGGCCGTCAGTTCCACCCGGCGGCGGTGCACGCAACCCTGGTACCCGTCGTGCTCCGCGCACCAGCGGGCCACGTCCTCGCCGGACGGGTCCGCCGCCAGCACGCGGGTGCGGGCCTGCCGGGTCCACAGGAACGGGCCGCCGGAGACGGACTGGTCGGCGCCGTCCAGTTGCAGCGTGTTGTGGCCGAGGGTCGAGCGGAAGTACTGCCGCCACAGCGGCTGCCCGTGGTAGCAGAAGGTCCCCGGGTCGGCGAGCACGTCGACCCCGTCGTGCCGGACCTCCACGGACAGCGCGTCCGCGTGGGCGTGCGCGGCGATGGACAGGAAGCCGTGCGGACCGCCGTCGCAGCGGCACCAGATCCCGCCGGGACCGCGCAGGATGGTCAGGCCCGCGTCGGCGAAGTGCGCCGGCCGGTCGGCCGGGCGGGTCACGGACGCTCCGGTGGGCTTGACGAGCGCGGCCAGCAGCGGGGTGCGCACATCGGTGCCGGTCACCTCGGGCCACCAGGGGAGCCGGCCGAACACGGCGTCTCCGGTGGCCAGCAGCGAGGCCCAGCGGTCGGTGCCCGCGCCGTCCACGACCAGACCGTGCCCGTCGTCGGCGTCCCCCTGGCGGGGCGGCCGCAACCGGTCGTCCACGACGGCCGCGAGCGCGTCGGTCATCCGCAGCAGCACCAGCCGGACGGACGCGGGGACCGGCACGCCCGCGGCGTCCGCCTCGGCCAGCGCGGCCAGCCCGAGTTCCAGCACGAGTCCGTGGTACTCGGTGGCCAGCTCGCGGTTGAGGCCGGAGGCGAAGGTGTTGGAGCGCAGGTGCCTCTCCAGCGACCGCAGCGCGTCGGCCCGCCAGCGCGCCGAGGCGGGGAACCAGCCGAACGCGCAGGCCGCCGCGAACTGTCCGGCGGCCTCGGCGATCACGTGGTTGTTCGCCGAGGAGCCCCGGCTGGGGAAGGCGGCCAGCCAGCGCTGGTGGTGCCAGATCTGGTGCAGCGCCACCGGGTTGTCCTCGAACAGCCCGGCCGCGCCCGGCCAGTCGTCGAGCAGCCGGCGGATCCACACCCAGGACAGCAGCCGGATGCCCAGCTCGATGCCGCTGATCCAGTGCACGCCCCGCAGCGGCGGGTTGGCCGTCCACCACGACCGCAGGTGCTCGGCGACGCGCTCGGCGTACCGCTCGTCGCCGGTGACCGCGTAGGCGGCGGCGAGCACGGTGAGGTACTGGTGCCGGGACAGCTCCCAGATCTGCTTGATGTCCCCGACCGCGTCCTCGTCGCGGTAGGGCACGTCGAAGGCGTAGCCCCAGGGAGCGCGGCGCCCGGTCTTCGGGTCGCACCACCAGTCCGGGTCGGTGAGGTCGTCGCGGACCACCCCGAAGTACTCGACGTGCCTGTACATCAGCCGGTCCGCCTCGGCGACGAGGCGTTTCGCGGCGTCCGGGGGCACCGCGGCGAGCGCCCCGGCGGGCAGGACCGCGGTGAACCGGGCGCCGGTCACGCTCGGGCCGTCCGGCCGGGCGGACCGCCACCGCCGTCTGCGCACCGTGTCGCCGACCCGGCCCGCGACCTCCGCCGGCCCCATGGCGGACAGCCGCCGCAGGTACCAGCCCGCACTCATGGTCATCGGGCCCGCTCCAGCGTCACCGGCGCGCCGGAGGCCAGGGAGCTGCGCACCGCGATGGTGGCCGCGGTGGTCGCGACCAGCGACTCCAGCGGCACCGGCATCGGCCCGCCGGTCCGCACGGCCTTGACGAACGCGGCCAGTTCGGCGTTCTGCCCCTTGTCCCGGGCCTTGGGCAGCCGCGAACTGACCCACCGTTTGCGGCTGTACACCGAGGCACGGACGAAGTCGTCGAGCCTGAGCACCTTGCCGTCCGCGACCAGGTCCAGCGTCTCCTTGGGGAAGCCGGGCGCGCCGGTGGTGACGTAGCTGATGGTGGCGGTGGACCCGTCCGGGTAGCGCAGGACGACCTGGAGGTCGTCGTTGCCGGACGTGGCGACGGCGTAGACCGAGACCGGGTCGGCGTCGAGCAGCCAGCTCGCCGTGTCGACGAAGTGGCCGCCCTCGCCGGCGAACCGCGAGCCCTCGGTGCCCTGTTGGAGGTACCAGCTGCCCTGCTGCAGCCGGCCCGCGTTGACCAGGTAGCGCAGGCTCGCCGGACCGGTCCGGGCACCGAAACGCTCCCTGGCCTCGGTCAGCAGCGGCGCGAACCGGCGGTTGAAGCCCACCTGCAGCCGGTCGTTGCCGGACTCCTCCACCGCCGCGAGCACACCGGCCAGTTCGTCCTCGGTGAGGGCCAGCGGCTTCTCCACGAACACGGTCTTGCCGGCCAGCAGCGCCCTGCGGGTCAGGTCGGCGTGCGAGCTGTGCCGGGTGACCACGAACACCGCGTCGATCGACGTGTCGCCGAGCACGGCGTCGAGGTCGGTGGTCGCCTCGGCGAAGCCGAACTTGCGCTGTGCGTTGGCCGCGGAGAGCGCCGTGGTGGTGACGACGGTCGACAGCTCCACGCCCTCGCGCCCGGCCAGGTGCGGCAGCAGCATCGACGTCGCGTAGTTCCCCGCGCCCGCGAAGGCGAGGCGCACCGGTGAGGCGGCGGCCCGGACCGGGGCGGCCGCTCCCCTGCCGCGGTGCACCGCGGGCACGGTCACCGCCGGGGCCCGCACCTCCCCCTCGGCCGTCCGCGCCGGCTGTCCGGGGTAGCGGAACAGCACGGCCACGGCCTTCAGGTCGCCGTCCTTCAGGCTCCGGTACGTCTCCACCGCGTCGTCGAAGTCGGCGACGTGGGAGACCAGGGGCTCCACGTCGACGCGGCCGCGGGCGACCAGGTCGAGGAAGCAGGCGAGGTTGCGGCGCTCGGTCCAGCGCACGTAGCCGATCGGGTAGTCGCGTCCCTCCAGCTCGTACTCCGGGTCGTAGCGCCCGGGGCCGTACGAGCGCGAGAACCGTACGTCGAGTTCCTTCTCGTAGTACGCGTTCCACGGCAGGTCCAGGCGGCACTTGCCGATGTCGACGACCCGGCCGCGGTCCCGGCAGAGCCGGGCGGCCAGCTCGACGGGCTGGTTGCTGCCGCCGCCGGCGGCCAGGTACACCTGGTCCACGCCGTGTCCGTCGGTGAGTTCGGCGACGGCGGCCTCCACGGCCGCGGACGCGGGGTCGCCGCAGGCCGCGGCGCCCAGCCGCTCGGCGAGTGCGCAGCGGGTGGGGTCGGGGTCGACGCCGACGACGCGGACTCCCGAGGCGCCCAGGAGCTGGACCACCAGCTGCCCGATCAGGCCGAGGCCGATGACCAGGGCCACCTCGCCGAGCTGCGGTTCGCCCTGGCGGACGCCCTGCATCGCGATCGAGCCGACGGTGCCGAAGGCGGCGTGGCGCGGTGCGAGACCGTCCGGCACCGGGGTGTAGAGGTTCTTCGGCACCCAGTTCAACTCGGCGTGCAGCGCGTGCTCGTTGCCGGCGCAGGCCACGAGGTCGCCGGCCTTCACGTCGTCGACGCCGTCACCGACCTGTTCGACCACCCCGCACAGCGAGTAGCCCAGCGGCGTGTAGGAGTCCAGCTTGCCCATCACCTTGCGGTAGGTGGCGGGCACCCCGTTGGTGGCCACGCTCTGCATGACCTTGGCCACCTGGTCCGGCCGGGAGCGGGCCTTGCCCAGCATCGACATGCCGGCCTCGGACACCTTCATGAGCTCGGTGCCGGTGGAGATCAGCGAGAAGGCACTGCGGACCAGCACACCGCCCGGCTTGCACCCCGGCACCGGAACGTCGAGCACCGCCAGCTCGCCGCTCTTGTAGTTCTGTACTACCTGTTTCACCGGAACTCCCCTGATTCCTAAGCCGTTTGCCGAGTGCGCTGGCCGGACCCAGAGGTCGCGTCGCGATACCAGTACTCGAGGGTCAGTACGTGCCACAGATGCTTGGAGAAGTCCTGCTGCCCGGCGGCGTCCGCGGCGGCCATCCGGGCCAGCGCGTCGCGGCGCAGGAAACCGGACCGGACGAGCTCGCCGTCGTTGACCACCTCGCGCACCAGCGGGGCCAGATCCCGGCTCATCCAGGCCCGCAGCGGGGCGCTGAACAACCCCTTGGGCCGGTAGACGATCTCCCGGGGCAGGATCGAGGTGGCCGCCTCCTTGAGGACCGCCTTGCCCTGCCGTCCGACGATCTTGCGGTCGCCGGGCACGGCGAACGCCGCCCTGACCACCTCGACGTCCACGTACGGCACGCGCACCTCGGTCGAGGCGGCCATGCTGGAGCGGTCCGTGTACGTGAGGTTCAGGCCCGGCAGGAACAGCCGGGCGTCAGCGAGGCACATGCGGTTGACGAAGTCGTCGAGGTCGTTGTCCCGGTAGACGTCCGCGTGCTCGGTGAGGACGTCCTCGACCGTCCCGGCCAGGTCCGGGTCGACCAGGGCTAGCAGCTCGTCCTGGCCGTACATGGTGTAGCTGCGCCGGAAGGCGGTCTCCTCCGGCAGGCCGGCGAAGGAGAGGAACCGCTTCGCGAAGCGCACCGACCGGTAGCCCCGGCGGCTGGTCGCGACCGGCAGCCGGTCCACCGTCCCGGACACCGCGCGCCGCACGGGCCCCGGGACGCGCTGGTAGCGCAGCGCGATCAGGTTGGCCAGGTGCTTGCGGTAGCCGGCGAACAGTTCGTCCGCGCCCATCCCCGAGAGCATCACCTTCACCCCGGCCTCCCGTGCGGCCGAGCAGATCAGGTACGTGTTGATCGCGGCGGGGTCGCCGATCGGCTCGTCCAGGTGGTACGTCATCCGCGGCAGCAGGTCGAGCACGTCCGGCGCGATCTCGATCTCGTGCAGGTCGACGCCGAACCGTTCGGCGACCTGCCGGGCGTAGCGCAGGTCGTCCGGCATCGCCTCGAACCTGGCGTCCTCGGCGCGGAAGCCGATCGTGTAGGCGGAGATCCCCGGCTGGTGGCGGGCCGCGAGCGCGGTCAGGTAGCTGGAGTCGAGCCCGCCGGAGAGGAAGGTCGCCACGGGAACGTCGGAGAGCAGGTGGCGCCGGGTCGACTCCTCGACGACGGCTGCCAGGTCCGGCCGCTCGCCGGACCGGGCCCGCTCCCGGCCCTCGGCGGCCACGTCCCTCAGGTTCCAGAACCGGCCGCGCTCCACCCCTCCGTCGGCCCGGCACTTCAGCCAGCTGCCCGGCGGCAGCTTCTCCGCCTCGCGGAAGGCGCACCGGGAGTCCGGCACCCAGTAGTACAGAAGCGAGGCCACCAGGGCCGCGTCGTCCACCTCCAGCTTCCGGCCGGTCGCGACGGCGAGCGCCTTGAGCTCGGAGGCGAAGACCAGGCCCGCGCCGCGCCGGAGCAGGAACAGGGGCTTGACGCCGAGCTGGTCCCGGGCGAGCACCAGGTCACCGGTGCGCTCGTCGAAGATCCCGAACGCGAACATGCCGCGCAGCCGGGGCAGGCAGTCGGTGCCCCAGCGCCGCCAGGCCTCCAGGAGCACCTCGGTGTCGGAGGTGCCGCGGAAGCGCACCCCGCCGGCCGCCAGTTCGGCGCGCAGCTCGGGCGCGTTGTACAGCTCGCCGTTGTAGGTGAGGACGAGGCCGTCGGAGGCCATCGGCTGGGCGCCGGTCTCGGACAGGTCGATGATGGCCAGCCGGCGGTGCCCCAGGTGCACTTCGCCGTCGCCCACTGGGTGGCTGTAGCGGCCCGCCCCGTCCGGGCCGCGGTGGGCGAGGGTGTCGGTGAGCCGGTCGGTCACGGCCTTTCCGTCCGGCCACCGGTAGGTACCTGCGATGCCACACATGTGCTACCGCGCCTCCTGGTCGTTGTCCGGGCCCCGGACGGCCCACACCGGCAGCCGCTCCGCCCGCCGCTGGCCGTCCCCCGCTGCCGGCACGGCGTGGGGGGAGGCACCCCCGCCGGGCTGCCTGGACGGCCGCTCGCTGCGGCCGCGCAGCGCGGTGTGCAGCCCGTCCCACAAGGTGCCGTCGGTCCGGTCCCGCGGATCGGGGTCGATCAGCACCACGCCGATCACCGGGATGCGCTGGTCCGCCAGCTGCCGCGCCACGGTGTGCAGCCAGGCGGCGCTGCCGTGTCCGGCGCGGACCACGAGCACGGTCTGGGTGCCGAGGTACCGGAGGTCGGTCCACGCCGTGCCCGGCGCCACCGAGCCGACGCCGATCCGCAGCTCCTGGGGCGGCACGGTCGCGGCCCGCTCGGCGCCGACGACGGTCGGGTCTCCCGGCCTGGGGCGGCGGCCCGCCAGGTACGGGCGGGGCAGCGCGTCGACGACGGTCACCGGCCCGTCCGCGGCCAGGGTCCGCGCGAGGTCCAGAGCGATCACGCTCGCGCCGCGCGCGCAGCCCAGTTCCAGCAGCGACACCGGTTCCGTGGAGCCGCGCAGGGTACGGGCCAGGGACGCGGCAAGCCGTTCGCGGGTCAGCCGGGTCCGTCGGCGCTGCCAGGGACGGCCCGGCCGGCGGGGCAGCTCCGCGATGACCGAGGCGCCCAGGTTCGCCGCGATGTCCCGGCGCAGCACGGGGCGGTCCGCCACCACCGCGCCGACCGCGGCCCCCGCGAGCCCGAGGAAGAGCCCGAGGACGAGGCCGATCCCGGAGTCGGTGGCGACTGCCTTGGGCAGGGAGTGGCGCAGTGCGCGCGGGGTGTCCACGATCTGCGTGCCGGCGGCCACCTGGGGTGCGCCGGTCCGCGCGTCCGCGGCCCGCTCGTCGAAGTCGGAGATGCGGGAGTTGAGTTCGGCGCGGCGGGCGAAGAGCGACTCAAGGGTGGCCGAGGCCTTCGGGTCGCTGCCCGCCGACTGGTTCCCGATCTCCTTGTTGACCTGGGCGAGTTCGTCCCGCATGCGGTCACGCTGGTCGAGCAGGGCCTGGGCCTCGGCCTGGGCGGTGCGCTGCATCCGCTGCACGTGGTCGGCGACGAACGCGTCGGCCAGCGCCTTGGCGCGGGCCACCGCCTGGGCGTCGGTGGCGCCGGTGACGGTGATCTGCAGCAGGTTGTTGGTCAGGCCGGCCCCCTTGTACTCCTGCAGGAAGTCCTCGGGCCTCTCCGCGGATCTGAGGGACCGCAGGGCCTTGTCGGCGATCTGCGTGGTCTGGAGCAGCTGGACGTCGGTGCGGATCAGGGTCCCGGTGTCGTTCGGCTGGTCCGCTTCGTGCGTGACCAGCACTTCGGTCACCGCGGTCGGCGCGGGCGGCATCGCGACCGCCAGCCCCGAGCCCGCGACCAGGCCGAGGAGCGCCGTGGCGTACCAGAGGCGACGGCGCCTGCGCACCGCCACCACCAGGGCCTGGAGGTCGATGAGCGGAGCGGCGGCCGACGGCTCCGCGGTCGTGCTGGTCGTCACGCTGAACCTCCTGTGGCCGGGCCGCGGACCGCGAGTGCGAGAGTGGCGTCGTCGGGCGGGTGGCCGGCCGGCCGTGTCTCACGGGCGCGGACCGGGTCGGCGACGACGAAGCCGAGCACCTCGTGGCGGCCGTCCGCACACGCCTCGGCGATGCCGGCGAGTTCCTCCGTGGTCCAGCTGCCCGCGCTGAGCACGACCAGGGCACCGGCCTCGGTGTCGCGGTCGGGCACGACCGGCCGGTCCACCGAGACCTCCACCACCCGCAGCTGCGGGTCGCCCTTGGCCTCGGCGGCGAGCTGTCCGGCGGCCCGGCGGGCGATCCCGTCGCCGTCCGGTACGACCACCAGCAGCCGCCGTGGGGCGGGCAGTTGGTTCCGCAGGCGGGTGCACACGCGCCGGTAGCGGATGCGCCGGGCGGCCTCGTCGTCGGACCTGGGCGGGGTCGGCAGGTCCCAGCGGGTGTCGACGCCGAGAAGCCGACGGATCCAGGACCCTCGGCCGCCGTCCTTCGCCCGCTGCGCGCCGCGCCGTCCGGCGGCCACCTCGACGGTGCCCAGCAGCGCCGAGCCCAGCGCCGCGGTGATCTCCGGTTCGGAGCGCAGCCGGCGGTTCGTCCGGGCGGCGGCGAGATGGCCGACGACCGCGAGCACGAAGAACAGCAGCGCTCCGGCGCCGATGAACTGCGTCGGCGTCGGCGGCGCCTGGCCGGTCGGCCGGGCCGCCGGTCCCATGACGACCATGCCGGCCTTGTTGGACGCCGGGTCGGCCTCGTCCAGCTTCGTCATGGCCTCCTCCAGCGACGTGCTGAGCTTCTCCAGCTCGGTCCGGGCCTGCACCCCCTCCACGGTCTGGCCGGGATCGGAGGCGTCGGCCAGCTCGGTGATACGCCGGTTGGTCTCCTCGACCTGCTTGCGCAGCGCCTCGGCCTCCGCGGCGGCTCCGGAGTCGGTGCCGCCTCCCACGACCCGCGCGGCGAACCTGACGAACTGCTGCGCCACCTGGTCGGCGAGCTGCTGCGCGCGCTGCGGGGTGTCGGCCGTCCCCGAGATCTTGATGATGTTCCCGTCGGCGGCCGAGGCGGTCACCTGCTTGTGCAGCGCGGCGGCGCTGACGTCCCGCCAGGCGAGCGCGGAGGCCGCGCGGTCGACCACCGTCGAACTGGTCGCGATGTCGACCTGGGTCAGCAGCTCACGCTCTTCCCACTGCCCCGGCAGCAGGACCGACGCCGACGTCGTGTACCGCGGCGGGAACACCACCGAGGCGCCGTACCCGACGAGCGCGCCCACGACGGCGAAGACGGCGAGCAGCCGCCAGCGCCGACGGAATATCCGGCCTATGGTGACCAGACGTATCGATTCCTCGCTCAACTGCGCTGCCTCTTCCCTGTTCGTGCATGGTCGACCGCCGACACCGGGGGGTGGTCACGGCAGGCGGCGGCGTAGGCGGCGAGCAGCGACTCCTGCGAGTTCCGCCAGGAGAGCGGCCCGCTGACCCGCTCCTGGCCGATCTTGCCCATCCGGGCCCGCCGGTCCGGGTCGTCGAGGAGCTGCGCGACCAGCGCGGCGAACTCGCTCTCGTCGTCGTCGGCCGCGTAGACGGCGGCCTCGCCGGCGGAGACGCGCGCCTCCTTCAGGTCGAAGGAGACGATCGGCCGTCCCATCGCCATGTACTCCAGGACCTTGTTCATCGTCGAGACGTCGTTGAGCGGGTTGCACGGGTCCGGGGAGAGGCAGACGTCCGCGGTGGACAGGTAGCGGACCAGGTCGGCGTCCGGAACGCGGCCGGTGAACTGCACCTGCTCGTCCAGCCCGAGCCGCCGGGACAGCTCCACCATCGCGTCGAAGGCGTCGCCGGAGCCGACGAACACCGCGTGCCAGTCGGTCCGGCCGAGTTCGTCACGCAGCTTCGCGAGGGCCCGCAGGGCGTAGTCGACGCCGTCCTGCGGACCCATGACGCCCAGGTAGCACAGCAGATGGGGTTTGCCACGCTTCAACTGCGGTTCGGGCGGCACCGGTTGGAACCGCTCGACGGCGGGTGCGCTGCGCACCACGAAGACGTCCTCGGGCCGCCGGCCGCCGCGGCGCAGCGCGACGTCCCGGTAGCTCTCGTTGGTGGCCAGCACGACGTCCGCGGCCCGGTAGGTCCGCCGTTCCAGCGCGCACACGGCCCGGTAGAGCAGGTCCTCGCCGCGGCCGAACCGGGAGAGGTACAGCTCGGGTACCAGGTCGTGCTGGTCGAAGACGAACCGCGCGCCGCGCCGCTTCAGCCAGAGGGCCGGCAGGAACAGCAGGTCGGGCGGGTTGCAGGCGTGGACGACGTCGACCGGGCCGACCTTGCGGGCCAGCCGGGCCGTGTGCCACAGCGCCGATCCGTACTCCTTCAGGTAGCCGGCCGGCCCTCCGGTGGCCGCGCGCAACGGGTAGCGGTGGATCCGCACCCCGTCGATCTCCGTCTCCGGCTCGGTGTCGCGCTTGCTGCCCTGCGGACAGATGACGTGCACCGTCCAGCCGGCGTCGCGCAGCGTCGTGCACTCCTGCCACACCCGCCGGTCGAAGGGCACCGACAGGTTCTCCACCAGGATCAGCGCGCGCCGGCCGGAGCCGGCGCCGCCGGTTGTGTCACCAAGCAAGGCCCATGTACCCCGGTTCGGTCCGGCGCGTCTCGGCGTCGGGAAGGCGGACGAGGTCGACGATCAGCGGCCCCTGACCATGGGGCAGGGCCGACAGCACGGCCGGCTCCCGGGTCCCGACCAGGCACACCTCGGCGTGGTCGAGCACCTCTTCGACGGAGTCCGCGAGCAGCTGCGCGAGGTGCGGCAGCCGGGTCTCGATGTACTCGCGGTTCGCGCCGATCAGCCGGGAGAGGCTCACGTTGGCGTCGTAGATGCGCAGGTCGTAGCCCTTGCCGAAGAGCCGCTCGGCCAGCTCGACCAGCGGGCTCTCGCGGAGGTCGTCGGTGCCGGGTTTGAAGGACAGCCCGAACATCCCCACCCGGCGCCTGCCGGTCCGCTCGACCAGATCCACCGCGCGTTGCAGGTGGTCGGAGTTGGAGGTGAGCACGTGGGCGAGGATGGGTACCGAGACGTCGGCCCGCTGGGCCGCGTGGACCAGGCTGCGCAGGTCCTTGGGCAGGCACGAGCCGCCGAAGGCGAAGCCGGGCCGCAGGTAGGCGGGGCTGATGTTCAGCTTGTGGTCGGCCAGGAACACGTCCATCACCTGGTGCGAGTCGACCCCGAGCGCCTGGCAGACCGCGCCCAGCTCATTCGCGAAGCCGATCTTGAGGCCGTGGAACGCGTTGTCCGCGTACTTGATCGCCTCGGCCGTCGGCACCGGCACCCGGAACACCTCGCCGGGCAGGCCGTCGTACAGCGCCGCCACCGCGTCGCCGCTCGCCGCGTCGAGTTCGCCGATGACGGTCTTGGGCGGGTCGAAGAAGTCGCGCACGCTCGTGCCCTCGCGCAGGAACTCCGGGTTGACCGCGACCCCGAAGTCCACCCCGGCGGTGCCGCCGGTGTGCTTCTCCAGGATCGGCACCAGCAGGTTCAGGCAGGTGCCCGGGAGCATGGTGCTGCGGAACACGACGGTCTGCCGCCCGCCCCGCTCGGCGAGCGCGGCACCGATCTCCTCGGTGACCCGCTCCAGATAGGTGGTGCACAGGCTGCCGTTGGGCTCCGACGGCGTGCCCACGCAGACCAGCGACACGTCGCTGCCCGCGATCGCCTCGCGGACGTCGCCGGTGGCACGCAGGGCTCCGGTGCGCACGACCTCGGCGAGGAGTTCGCCGATACGTTCCTCCACCACCGGAGCCTTGCCGTCGTTGACCAGGTCGACCTTGACCTGGTTGACGTCCACCCCGATCACCTGGTGCCCCATGCTGGCCAGGCACGCCGCCGACACGCAGCCCACGTAGCCGAGCCCGAAAACGCTGACTCTCATGACCCGTCCCTCCCCCGGGGCAGGCCCTTGTGGCCTGCGCTCCGCGCGTCGGCCCGCCGACGCCCCCCGCGCATCAGTAGGCCCCCTGCCCGTGGAGCACCGCGCGCATCGTCTTCCACAAGATCACCGTGTCGAGGGCGAGCGACCAGTCCTCCACGTACCGAAGGTCGAGGCGGACCGCCTCCTCCCACGGCAGGTCGCTGCGTCCGCTGATCTGCCACAGGCCGGTGAGACCGGGCTTGACCAGCAGCCGCCGCCGGATGTCCGGGTCGTACGCGGCGCACTCCTCCGGCAGCGGAGGCCGCGGGCCGACGAGTGACATCGCTCCGGTGAGCACGTTGAGGAGCTGCGGGAGCTCGTCGACCGAGTACCGGCGCAGCACCGTTCCCACCCGGGTCACCCGCGGATCCCGGCGGACCTTGAACAGCAGTCCGGCACCCTCGTCGCGGTCGGCGAGCTCGGCACGGGCCCGGTGGGCGCCGACGACCATGGTGCGGAACTTGAGCATCGTGAACTCCCGGCCGTCCTTGCCGACCCTGCGCTGCCGGTAGAAGGCGCCGCCCCGGCTGTCCACCACCACGAGCAGCGCGACCACCACCATCAGCGGGGCGAACAGCAGCAGCAGGACCGCCGCGCCCACCCGGTCGACGACCGCCTTGATCGCCCGGCGGCCTCCGGTGAAGGTCGGCAGGCTGACCCGGAGCAGCGGGATCCCGAGCACCGCGTCGACGTGCAGCCGTGGGCCGGCCACCTCCATCAGCACCGGGGCCACCACCATCTCGGCGTCGCTGCCCTCCAGGTTCCAGGCCAGCCGCTGGAGCCGGTCCGGCGTCCAGTGCGGGTCCGGGGTGACCGCGACGACCCGGTAACCGTCGTGGCGGACGTGCTTGGCGACGTCCGTCAGCCGGCCGACGACCGGCACTCCGTGCAGCTCGTCACCGTCGAGCCCGCGACCGTCGGTCGTGCACACCGCCGTCACCCGCCAGCCGATGTGCGGGAACTTGCGGGTCCGCGTGATCAGGTCGGCCACGGTGGCCGGGCTCCCGGCGGCGAGCACCGGTCTCAGACACCGCCCTTCCTTTCGGCGTCTGTGCAGCGAGAGGCGGAGCAGGTACCGCGCGGACATGGTGACGAGCCCGATCGCGGGGATCGCCACGAAGATCCAGAGCTTGATGTTGCGCGAGGTGAGGGCGATTCCGCCGAGTGCGAGGACGACGGTCGCCGCGAACAGCGAGCGTCCGAGCCGGCGGAACTCCTCGGCCCCCTGGCCGAGCACGGCCGGAGCCCACGACCGGCCCACCGCCAGCGCCGACAGCACCAGCAGCTCGGTGCCGAACGCGAGAATCCCCCATTTCTCGTGCCAGTTGGCCGCGTCCCGGGCGCCGAAGAACTCTCCGATCCCCGTCACCACCAAGGCGGTGGCCACGGTGTCGCTGATGATCACGGTACGTCGGTACCGCTGCTCCCACTCGATCGCCGGACTGCTGCTCGCCTTGTCCGCCAGGCGCCCGCGCGCCGGCGGAAAAGGGTTGACTAGTCCCCCCTGCCGCACAGAAACCCCCCGGTCCCCAGTGGTTCGACATGGTGCACTGACACGGTTCCTCGCCCGGGAGGCCCCCCGGCTCCCCGCGCCCTGTTCCTCCGCGGTGCTCCCGCCCCCGCGGAAGACATCCCGGCTGTTTCAGCGCCACTTGGGCGAACCCGCCGTGCCGCGGCGGATCCGCACGCCCTGCCTGGCTCTCCAGGTGTCCCAGGAATCCGTCGGGACCTCGGGTGCTCCCCGCACCCCGAAGCCCCTCCCGCCCCCAGGAGTTGATCACCCCCACGTCCGACGCCAAAGACGTGGCTATCGGTCGTCCGTATCGAGCGACCAATAGATCATCATTTGTCGCCTCGTGTCCCAGCATGTGCGAAGCACGGTCAATCTAGACCATCGAGAGCCGCCTGAAGAGAGGGTTGTGTGGAATTCGTGGTCTTGATTTGAAGACGGGTCAACGGGCAGACGGTTGCCGGTGGGGGCCCCGGCGACCCGGGACACCCCGTGTGACCTGTAATGACGCGAGCACTGAGGGCTACGGTCGCAGGCTCGCGTCAGACGCCTCGCAGCAGCATCAATCAGGCTGCAATCACGGCATGTTCGGCGGTTTTCTTCCATCGGACACGTGGCGGCGACCGCGGGCCGGAGGGTTCCCTGGCACAGGGCGGCGGATCCCCACGGCGCCGCTCGCGCGAGCAAACCCGAGAACGCCCCGTCCGGGCCGACCGCCGTCACCGACGCCGACGCGAGTGTGGGTGCCACGGCGCGGGGTGCGGGCAGGCGGCGGCGACAGCGCCCCTCTCCTTCGCCGGGATGTCCGCGGGATCCTCCCGGCGCGGTCCGGGCCGGGCAGGCCGGAGAACGACGGCGGCCGAGCGGTCCGGCGCGCGCTCCGGGACGCCCGGTCATCGCCGGAGGTAGCATCCCGCGCATGGACGTGGCGACGGGCGCTCTGCCCAGAGGGCTCGGGTTGGTGGAGCGGGTGGTCCGCGGCGAGCTCGACAGCCGCGGAGGCCCCGGGGTGGTCCGGCTGGCGGAGGAGAGCGGGCTGGACAAGGGGCAGGCGTCGCGGCTGCTGCGTGATCTGGTCGGCACCGGGACGCTCGCCCGGGACGGCCACGAGTTCCGGGCCGGGCCGGATCTGCTGGCCGTCGCGGCCGAAGCCGGCCCGTGGGGCGTGCAGAGCCGGGCGCTGCTGCGGGAGTTGGTGGTCCGGTTCGGGGCGTGCGCGTACGTGGACGTGCTCTGCGGGGCGATGGTGCTCTCGGTACGGGCCGAGCTGGCGGCCTGGGCCGAGTTCTCCTGGGCGCGGGCGGGGCGGCTGACGCCGGTCTGGTGCACCGGGGCGGGGCGCGCGCTGCTCTTCGACCACGCGCGCCAGGAGGTCGCCGGCCTCCTCGGCGGCGAGGACTTCATCGGCGCGGGCGGCCCCTACGCGCCGCGGACCCTGGACGACCTGCTGGCGCGGGTCGCCGCGGACGCGGGGCGCGGGGTGGCGGTCTGCGAGAGCGAGTACGACGAGGACGTGCTGGAGGTGGCCGCGCCGGTGCGGGACGCACGGGGGGACGTGGTGGCGGCGGTCAGCGCGGTGGTGCCGCACGCCGCGGCCAGGGACGACCGGGACGAGATCGTCGCCGCGATCCGTGCCGCGGCGACCCGCCTGGCCGCACTTCCGCGCTGAGCCGGGCCGGAGACGGACCCGAACGGGGCCAGGCCTGAACCCGAACCGGGCCAGGACCGGACCCGAGCCGAACCGGAACCGGTCCAGGGCAGAACCCGCATCCGAACCGGACCCGAGACGAACCCGAACTGGGCCCGATCCAGGCCTGAGTTGGAGCCGAACTGGGCCCGATCCGGGCCGGGCCGGGCGCTCAGGCCTGGGCCGCCGAGCGCAGGGCGGCGGTCAGCCAGGCGCTCCAGCGCAGCACTGAGTCCGCGCAGGCCGCGGTCGCCGGCTCCAGTCGGCGGCGCGGGCCGACGACCTGCACGGCGGCGACGATCTCCCCGCGGAAGTCCCTGACCGGAGCGGCGAGCGAGTACAGGCCGGGTTCGGCCTCCTGGTCGACGACCGAGTAGCCCCGCTCGCGGGCCGCGTGCAGCCGGGCCAGGAAGTCGTCCAGGTCGGCTGGGGTGTTGGGGCCGTGCCGGACGAAGGCGGTACGGGCGAGGACGGCGGCGACCTCGGTGTCGTCGGCGTCGAACAGCAGGGCCTGTCCGGCGTCGCTGCAGTAGGCGGGATAGGCGCGGCCCACCCAGGAGACGAACGAGGACAGCGCCGGCGGCATCGACTCCAGGATCGTCACCGAGCTGGCGCCGCGCAGGACTCCCAGATAGGCGCACTCCCCCGTGTCGGAGGCGACGCCCTCCAGCGCGGTGCGGCCGTCCCGGCGCAGGCGCGCCTCGGTGATCTGCTGGGCGCGCGCGTACAGCTCCCAGGCGACGGAGTAGCGCAGTGACACGGGGTCCCGGCGCAGGAAACGGGCCGTCTCCAGGCTCCGCAGGATGCGGGAGACCTGGCTCCGTTCACGGCCCAGCAGCGCGGCGACCTCGGCGGCGGTGTGGCCGCGCGGGTCCTGCGGCGGGTGCTGGGCGAAGAGTCGCAGGACGGCCAGGCCGCGTTTGAGGCTGCTGTCGATGGTCATCGCGGGCCGAGCATAGCGCCGGGCCGCCGTGGCGCCCGACGGCCATCATTGCGCGCGTATTGCAGGTTCATTGCAAGGTGCGTGCACGATGAGCAACTGGACTTGTCTATTTCGCATCCGGAGATAGTCTCCAGGCATCCCT
The DNA here is from genome assembly GCF_040680735.1 of Streptomyces sp. NPDC051987. Lineage (NCBI taxonomy): Bacteria > Bacillati > Actinomycetota > Actinomycetes > Kitasatosporales > Streptomycetaceae > Streptomyces > Streptomyces sp. NPDC051987. Next base: position 61,261 of record NZ_JBFAXI010000001.1, read on the forward strand.
CGCTTGTCAGGCTCAACAGGAGTTCGCCTTGTCCGCTCTGCGCCCGCTAGTACTGCTCGGTTCCGCGACGCTGCTCCTGGCGGGCTGCGCCGACCCCGCCGAGCCGGCCGGGACCACGTCCGGGACGTCGTCCGCGGCCTCCTCCTCCGCCGCCGCCCCGGCGATCGCCGAGAACGCCGCGCTCGCCGCCAAGGTCCCGGCCGCGGTGCGGGCGAGCGGGATCACCGTCGCCAGCGACGTCAGCTACCCCCCGATGGACTTCTTCGCATCCGACAACAAGACGGTCGTCGGCGCCGAGGCCGACCTGGACAAGGCCCTCGGCACCGTCCTCGGCGTCAAGGTGAAGATCGTGAACGTGCCCTTCGACTCGATCCTGCCGGGCCTGCAGTCGGGCAAGTACCAGCTCGGCGTCTCGTCCTTCACGGACACCGCCGAGCGGGAGAAGGTCGTCGACTTCGTCACCTACTTCGACGCGGGCACCTCGCTGCTGGTCCCGGCCGGGAACCCCAAGGCGCTCAAGCCCGGGGGCGAGTCGTTGTGCGGCCGAACCGTCGCCGTGGCGAAGGGGTCCACGCAGGCGCTGGTGGACCTGCCGGCCCGCGCCAAGACCTGCAAGACCCCGATCAAGGTCAGCACCTTCCCGGACGGCACCGGGGTGAACCTCGCCGTCACCAGCGGCCGCGCCGACGCCGCCCTGGCCGACTCCCCGGTCGCCGCCTACGCCGCGAAGCAGTCCGGCGGCAAGCTGGAGGTCACCGGGGAGTCCTACGGCAACGCGCCCTTCGGCATCGCCGTGCCGAAGCACAGCGAGCTGACCGGGCTGCTCAAGTCGGCGCTGCAGGACCTCAAGGCGAGCGGGGGCTACCGGCAGATCCTCGCCAAGTGGGGCCTGGAGTCCGGCGCGCTGGACACGTTCGAGATCAACGCGGCCTCATGACGGAGGAGTTGCCGGTTCACCGCCGACGCAGGCCGGGCCAGTGGGTGCTGACCCTCGTGGTCGTGCTGCTGGCCGCGAGCCTGGTCCAGTCGCTGATCACCAACCCGCGCTTCGGCTGGGGCACGGTGGGCGTCTGGCTGTTCAGCCGGACGGTGATGACGGGCCTGCTCACCACCCTGGAGCTCACCGCCGCCGCCATGGCGATCGGGCTCGTGCTCGGGGTCGCGCTGGCGCTCATGCGGCTGTCGGACAACTCCGTCGCGCGGGCCGTCAGCTGGGCGTACATCTGGCTCTTCCGGGGCACCCCGCTCCTGGTCCAGCTGCTGTTCTGGGGCTTCATATCCGCGCTGTACCCGACGCTGTCGCTGCACCTACCCCTCCTCCCGGCGATCGGCGGCGTGCCCGCGAACTCCGTCATCACGACCTTCGCCGCGGCCCTGCTCGGGCTGGGTCTCAACGAGGCCGCCTATCTCGCCGAGATCATCCGGGCCGGGATCGTCTCGGTCGACCCCGGGCAGCTGGAGGCGGCGGACGCGCTGGGCCTGTCCCGGGCCAGGACACTGCGCCGGATCGTGCTGCCGCAGGCCATGCGCGTGATCATCCCGCCGGTCGGCAACGAGACCATCTCCATGCTCAAGACGACATCCCTGGTGAGCGTGCTGGCCTACGCGGAACTGCTGTACTCCGTGCAGATCGTGTACGCCCGCACCTACCAGACGATCCCGCTGCTGATCGTCGCCAGCATCTGGTACCTGGCCGTCACGACCCTGCTCAACATCGGCCAGCACTACCTGGAACGGCACTTCGCGAAGGGCGCCAGCCGATGATGATCGAGGCCACCGGTGTCCGCAAGTCCTTCGCCGGGCGGGAGGTGCTGCGCGGGGTCGACCTGTCCGTGCCGCGCGGGACGGTCACGTGCGTGATCGGGCCCTCCGGGTCGGGGAAGTCCACCTTCCTGCGGTGCGTGAACCGTCTGGAGCGGCCCGACGCCGGCCGGATCCTGGTGGACGGCGCCCCGATCGGCTACGAGCCGTACCGGGACGGGCTGCGCGAGCTGCGCCGCCGTGACCTGGCCCGGCAGCGCCGCGACATCGGCATGGTCTTCCAGCGCTTCCACCTCTTCCCGCACCTGACGGCCCTCGCCAACGTCGCCGAGGGACCGCTCGGCGCGGGCCGCCCCCGTGCCGAGGCCACCGGCGAGGCGCTGGCGCTCCTCGACCGGGTCGGACTCGCCGACCGGCGCGACGCCTACCCCGCCCAGCTCTCCGGCGGCCAGCAGCAACGGGTCGCCATCGCCCGCGCCCTGGCCATGCGGCCGAAGCTCATGCTGTTCGACGAGCCGACCTCCGCCCTCGACCCCGAGCTGGTCGGCGAGGTGCTGGACGTCATGCGCGGCCTCGCCGCCGACGGCATGACGATGCTCGTCGTCACCCACGAGCTGGGCTTCGCCCGCGAGGTCGCCGACGAGGTCGTCTTCTTCGACGACGGCCGGATCCTGGAGTCCGGACCGCCCGCCCGCGTCCTGACCGCCCCCGAACACCCCCGTACCCGCGACTTCGTGACGAGAGTGCTGTGACGACCTTCCGCGACGCCCTGGCCGCCGGTCCCCTGGTCCTGGACGGCGGCATGTCCAACGAACTGGCGGCCCAGGGCCACGACCTGGGCGGCGCCCTCTGGTCCGCCCGGCTGCTGCGCGACGCCCCCGACGCGATCGCGGCCGTCCACCGCGCCTACTTCGCGGCGGGCGCGCAGGTCGCCATCACGGCCTCCTACCAGGCCACCTACGAGGGCTTCGGCCGGCTGGGCATCTCCCGCGGCGAGACCACAGCCCTGCTGCGACGCAGCGTGACCCTGGCCCGCGAGGCAGCCGAAGCCGCCGAGGCCGCCGAAGGCGGGAGCGCCGGGAAGCGCTGGGTCGCGGCGTCCGTGGGCCCGTACGGCGCCATGCTGGCCGACGGCTCGGAGTACCGCGGCGACTACGGCCTCACCGTGGCCGAGCTGACCCGTTTCCACCGCCCCCGGCTGGAGGCCCTGGCCGAGGCCGCCCCCGACGTCCTCGCCGTCGAGACCATCCCCGACCTGCGGGAGGCCGAGGCCGTGCTGAACGCCCTGGACGGCCTGGGCGTCCCGGCCTGGCTGTCGTACAGCATCCGCGGGGCGACGACCACCAGCGCGGGTCAGCCGTTGACCGAGGCCTTCGCCCTGGCCCGCGGCAGCGACGCCGTCGTCGCCACGGGGGTGAACTGCGCCCCCGCCGCCGACGCGACCGCCGCACTGGCCCTGGTCCGCGGGCTGCCCGGCGTCGTCTATCCGAACGGTGGCGGCGTCTGGGACGCCCGCACCCGCGGCTGGCTGGGCGCCCAGGACGAGATCGCGGCCCTGGCACCCACCTGGCTCGGCGCCGGCGCGGCACTCGTCGGCGGCTGCTGCCGGGTCGGCCCCGCCGAGATCGAGGAGCTGGCCGCCCGCCTCCGCCCCTCGACGGCCGACCGCTGAGCGACGCACCGGCGCCCCGCGCGAACCCCCGCCCCCACACGCCCGCACGGCGGTACGTCGATACGTCGATACGTCGATAAGGCGCCGTACCACCGTACGTGCCGGGTCTGCCGCGTGCCCGGGCCGGTGCGCCGAGAACCAGCGGTTCCCCGCCCGCCTCCCCCTCGTACCCTCACCCCTCGCAAGGAACGCCCGCCATGTCCCAGCCCGACTCCCTCCCGGTCATCGACCTCTCCGCCCCCGACCGTGAAGCGCTCCACCGGGCCGCCCGCGACGTCGGCTTCTTCCAGCTGGTCGGGCACGGCGTCACCGCCGCCGAACAGGCCCGGCTGCTCGCCACCGCCCGTGCCTTCTTCGCCCTGCCCGAGGCCGACCGGCACGCCGTCGACAACCTCAACTCGCCCCACTTCCGCGGCTACACGCGGATCGGCAACGAGCACACCCAGGGCCGTCGCGACTGGCGCGACCAGCTCGACATCAGCAACGAGCTGCCCGCCCACGTGCCGGCCCCGGGCGAGCCTCCCTACTGGTGGCTGGAGGGGCCGAACCAGTGGCCCGCGGCCCTGCCCGCGCTGCGGGAGGTCTCGCTGGAGTGGATGGCCCGGCTCGGCGCGGTCGCCCACCGGCTGCTGCACGAACTGCTCGCGGCCGTCGGCGGCCCCGCGGACTTCTACGACGACGCCTTCTCCGGCCACCCGCGCACCCACCTCAAACTGGTCCGCTACCCGGGGCGGGCCCCCGAGGGGGACGACCAGGGGGTGGGCGTGCACAAGGACTACGGGTTCCTGACCCTGCTGCTCACCGACGAGGTGCCGGGGCTGCAGGTGGAGACGCCGCACGGCCAGGGTTTCATCGACGTGCCGCACCTCCCGGGAGCGTTCGTGGTGAACCTGGGCGAGCTGCTGGAGGTCGCGACGAACGGCTACCTGAAGGCGACCAACCACCGTGTGGTCTCGCCGCCGGGATCACGCGAGCGGTTCTCCGCGCCGTTCTTCTACAATCCCCGGCTCGACGCCCGGATCGCCCCGCTCCCCTTCCCCGGCGCGGCGGACGCGCGGGGTGTCACGCAGGACCCGGACAACCCGCTGTTCGCGGAGTTCGGCTGGAACGAGCTCAAGGGCTGGGTCCGCGCCCACCCGGCGGTGGTGCGCAGGCACCATCCGGAGCTGACCGTCGCGTGACCCCGGACCGCCGCCGGCCCGGACGGACCCGGTTCGACGGGCCCGGCCCCGGCGGCTACGGCCGCCGCGCGGAGGCGACATCGTCGTTCAACTCGCCTTCCAGCACCTGGTCGTTGGTCTCCTCGGCGATCTCCCTGGCCTGCGCGAACCGGCGCAGCGCCGAGGCGGTCGCGCCGAGGGCGCTCTCCACCCGGCCGAGTCCCTGCAGTGCGCGCGCCTCGCCCCGGCGGTCATGCAGGTCCCGGGTCAGTTCCAGGCTTCTGCCGAACGCGGTCGCCGCCGCGGCCGGCTCGCCGTTGTCGAGCTCGGCCTGGGCGAGACCACGCCAGGCGAACGCCTCGGCCCGCCGGTCCCCGAGTGCGTGGAAATCGGCCCTCGCCCGCTGGAACAACGCCGTCGCCTCGTCGAGACGCCCCTGGCCACAGCGGACGACCGCGAGGCTGCGCAGGGCCTGAGCGGCGAGCCGTCGGTCCCCGGCGGCCGCCAGCTGCTCGGCCGCGCCGGTCAGCCGCTGCGCGGCCGCGTCCCACTCGCGGCGATTGCGATGGGCGATGCCCAGCCCCAGCAGGACGGCCGCCACGCCGTGCCGGTCGCCGCACGCCTCGTATCCGGCCAGCGCCTCCTCGTAGGCGGCCAGTGCCTCGTCGGGCCGGCCCAGGTAGCGCAGGAGCGCCGCCGAGTCGAAGAGCGTGACCGACTCCGCCCGGCGGTTCTCCGAGCGCCGGGCCGCGTCCAGAGCCAGGTGCAACGCCGTGTCCCAGTCGTCCCAGGCGGCGAGCATCTCGAAGAAGGGGGCAGCCGTGTGGGCGAGTTCCCATGCCGCGTCCCAGAGCTGCCGCTCGTGTGCGAACCGCACGCACGGCACGATGTTGTGCCGCTCGGCGATGAACCAGGCGACCGGATCGAGCAGCAGCCGTTCGCGGTACTCGGCGTGCGTCTCGTGGCGCGGGTGGGCACCGGTCTTGCGCAGCTCGCCCGGCTGGAACCGGTCCTCCGCCTCGGCGGCGAGCGCGAGGTACGCGCCCAGCAGCCGGCCGGCCGCCTGGTCGGCGTCGGGTTCGGGCTGTTCGCCGGCGAGTGCGCGCAGCAGGTCGTGGAACCGGTAGCGGGGCGTTCCGGTCCCGTCCGGGCGGATCGGATCGAGCAGTTGCGCGGCCACCAGCGCGTCCAGGTGGCGCTCGGCCTCGCGCGGCGTGACGCCCATGAGCGCGGCGAGTGACCACGCCGCGAAGTCCGGTCCGGGAAAGCGGCCGAGCAGCCGGAACGCCCGCTGCTGTTCGTCCGGGAGGCCCCGATAGCTGATCATGAACGTGGAACGGACATCGAGATCGCCGATCTCCAGGTGATCAAGCCGGTGACGCTCGTCGGCCAGGCGTTCCGCCAGGGCGGCCAGGCCGAGGTCCGGGCGCTCGGCGAGGCGCGCCCCCGCGATGCGCACGGCCAGCGGCAGGTGCCCGCACAGCGCCACCAGCCGCTCCGCGGCCTGCGGGTCGTCGGCCACCAGGTCCACACCGGCGACCCGGCCGAGCAGCTCGACCGCCTCGCCGGGCTGCAGCCGGCCGAGGACGACCGGGTGCGCCCCCTCGATGCTGTTGAGCGGGACCCGGCTGGTGACGACCACCGCGCAGTCCGCTCCGCCGGGCAGCAACGGCCGTACCTGGCCGGGACCGCCCGCGTTGTCGAGGACGATGAGCAGGCGGCGCTCCGCGGTCAGCGTGCGCAGCAGGTGCTCGCGGTCCTGCTGGGCGTCGGGAATCGCGTGCGGGTCGGTCCCCAGCGACCGCAGGAAGCTGCCCAGCACCTCGGCCGGTTCGGCGGGCGTGGTGTCGTAGCCGCGCAGGTTCGTGAAGAGCTGACCGTCGGGGAAGTCGGCTGCCACGCGCTGCGCGGCCCGTACCGCGAGCGTCGTCTTGCCCAGTCCGCCCCGGCCCGAGATCGCGACGAGCGGCCCGGTCGACCGGTCTCGCGTACGCAACAGGGCGTCCAACTCGGCCAGTTCCGGCCCGCGGCCGGTGAAGTCCGCTATGTCGCGGGGAAGTTCCCGGGGCACCGGACGCGAGGGCGGCGACGGGCGCTCGGCGCCCTCGGCCTGGAACCAGGTGAGTGCTCCGCCGATCAGCGCGGACGCCCCGGCGAACGCGAACTGCTCCGGCCCCACGTCACCGAGCACCTGCCAGCCGGCGGCGACCGCCGCGAACGCCCCGGCGGCGCCCGCCACTGCCCAAAGTCGCCGCGCCACCCGTGGATTCACATCGCGCATGGTAGCCGAGCAGGCCTCGGCCGACCCGGCGAAAGAGCTGGTGGGCACCTCCGGGCCGACCCGACCGAGCCCGGCTCGCGCGGCCGGGGACCGTCCGGCGACCCGCAGGCTGTGGACGGCGTCCGCGGACCGTCTGCCGTTCGACCGCGGTCACACACCTCGGGCGTCCCTCGCGTCCGCTCGTCTCGGCTACTTGATGAGCGCGTTGGCCACCACCACGATCACCCCGAGCAGCGCGTCCACCATCCCGGTCACCAGGGCGGCCGGCCAGCGCCGGGCCGACCAGCGGGCGGTGAACAGGCCGAGGCCGAACAGGATCACGATGTTGAGAACGAAGGCGGGGTGTTCGACGCCCTTGGGCGGCCACCAGCCCCAGCCGGAGCCCGCGAGCAGGAAGACCGTCGGGAGGACGGCCGCGACCAGCGGCCACTCGTCGGCCAGGGTGTGCAGCGCGTCCCACCGCCGGTGCGGCGACCGCTCGGCGATGTAGTGGGCGTAGCCGTGCGCCAGGGCCGAGGCGAAGGCGGTGACCAGGAGCCAGAGGGCGTCGTAGCGGCGGCTGGCCGCCGAGGTGTGGCCGTACTGGGTGAGCGCGGCCACCATCGAGCAGGCCAGCACGGCGCCGTAGACCCCGCCGAACAGGACGGCCTCGCGGGTGTCGTGCGCGCGCGGCTCCCGGGTGGCCGCCGTGGAGTCAGCCATGTCCTCCACGATCACCCGGTCCGAGCCCGGCCGCCACCGGACACGCCCGACGAAGTGTCCTCCCACCAGGCCGGATGCCGCACATCCTGTCCACCGCCGGGGCATCGGCGGGCTGGCTAGGGTCGCCCTATGACGACGCACAGCTTCGCCCTGCACATCCCGGACGCCGCCCTCGAACCCGACCCGCTCGACCCGGCACGGATCGTCTCCGGCACGCCCGAGGTCACCGGGAAGGTGGTCTGGGAGTCGGCCGACGGCAAGCAGCTCCGCGGCATCTGGCAGATCACCCCGGGCGTGGTCACCGACACCGAGGCGGACGAGCTGTTCGTGGTGGTCAGCGGCTCGGCGACGATCGAGGTCGAGGGCGGTCCGACGTTCACCGTGGGCCCGGGGGACATGGCCGTACTGCGCGCGGGCGACCGTACGACCTGGACGGTGCACGAGACGCTGCGCAAGGCATACGCGATCAGTCTGTGAGCGAGCGCCCAGCGGCGCGTGGGCACGGCGAGCGGGCGCGGCGCGTGGGCGCGGTCAGTGGTTCGTGGGCGCGGGCATGTTGTAGGGCGTGACCACCTGGATCGCCGACGGCAGGGTGGGGCCCGCCGGGGGCAGCGCGCCCTGGGCCCGCATCACCAGGTGGCAGGCCTCGCGCATGTCCTGGCGCAGATCGTGGTGGAGGACGGCGGACAGCCGGTGCTCGCGCAGCAGCCGGGTGTTGTCGTGGTCGAGGTCGTGGGCGATGAACACGGCGCACTCGCGGTCCAGGTCGGCGAAGGCGCGCAGGGTGGCGATGTTGCCGCCGCCGATGGAGTAGACGGCGCGGATCTCCGGGTCGCGCTCCAGGGCGGCGCGGACCAGCTCGTACTGGGTGGCGTCCAGCCCCTGCCCCTCGGCGATCTCCACCAGGGTGCGGTCGGGATGCCGGGCCCGCATGGCGCTGCGGAAGCCCATCTCGCGCTCCTCCTCGTTGCGGAAGAAGCCGCTGCTCAGGCTCGTGAGGACATTGCCGGGCCGGTCGCCGAGCCACTGGCCCATCAGGTAGGCGGCGGTGGCGCCGGCGGCCCGGTTGTCGCTGCCGACGTAGGCCAGCCGGCCGCTGGCGGGCAGGTCGGTGACGAGGGTGACGACCGGGATCTCCGCCGATCTCAGGCGCCCGACGGCGGCGGTGATCTCGGGGACGTCCGGCGCCTTGAGGATCACGCCCTGCGAGCCGCGGCGGGCTATCCGGTCCAGCGTCCGCACCAGTTCCTCCACCGGCCCGGTCTCCCGGAAATGGAACCGGGAGCGCACCACCGCCGGGTGCAGTGCCGGCAGCTCGGCCTCCAGCGCGCCGCGCACCGCCGTGGTGAACCGCTCGGGCGCCTGCATCACGATGTCGACCATGAAGGTGCGGCCCACGAGCCGGACCTGGGTGCGCTGCCGGTCCAGATCGGCGATGGCCCGCTCCACCTCACGGGCGGTGCTCTCCCGGACGCCGCCCCTGCCGTTCAGCACCCGGTCCACGGTGGCCTCGCTGAGCCCTGCCTGACGGGCGATCTCACGGATGGGGAAGGGGTGCCCCACGGCCTGCCTCCTTGAGGGGTTTTTGACGGGGTGCTGCTGGTTGTTCGACGGGTTTGTGCTGACAAGAATGGCAGAGCCCCGCCGTGGCCGTGACCGCGGCCGTGACCGAAAGCAGGACATCGATGTCCCTCGCCGCCGAACAGGGCCGCGCCTGGCTCTCGCCGCAGGACTGCGACCTCGACACCTTCCGTGCCCTGGTCGAGCGGACCACGGACCCGGCCGGCTACCCGTACGCCGCCGCCGTCGAGGACAACGTCCTCGTCTACGACAGTGAGCGGCTGCGCACCGCCGGCGCGGCCCACGGCGTGCGGACCGAACTCGTCCGGGCCCTGACCGACGGTCCCGGCGTCGTCGTCTTCAAGGGCGCGTTCCCCGACCCGGAGGTGGTCGACCGGGCGACCGCGGTGTTCGAGGCGCTCATCTCGGAGCAGCACGAGTCCGGCGCGGGGGCCGGTGACCACTTCGCGGCGCCCGGGACCAACGAGCGGGTGTGGAACGCCCTGGAGAAGGCGGCCCTGTACGACCCGGAGGTGTTCGCCGACTACTACGCCAACGACATCGTGGCCCTGGTCTCGCGGGCCTGGCTGGGTCCCGGCTACCAGATCACCTCGCAGATCAACGTGGTCAACCCGGGCGGCGCGGCGCAGACCGCGCACCGCGACTACCACCTCGGTTTCCTCTCCGACGAGCAGGCCGCGGCCTATCCGGCCCACGTGCACCGGCTCTCCCCCGTGCTGACCCTCCAGGGCGCGGTCGCGCACTGCGACATGCCGGTGGAGTCGGGGCCCACGATGTACCTGCCCTACTCGCAGACCTACGAGCCCGGCTACCTGGCCTGGCGGCGGCCTGAGTTCCAGGAGTACTTCAGGGCCCGCCACGTGCAGCTGCCCCTCGGCAAGGGCGACGCGGTGTTCTTCAACCCGGCGGTGTTCCACGCGGCGGGCACCAACCGGACCCTCGACGTGCGCCGGATGGCCAACCTGCTCCAGGTGTCCTCGGCGTTCGGGCGGGCCATGGAGACCGTGGACCGGGAGGCGGTGACCAACGCGGTCTACCCGGTGCTGCGCCGGCGCCGGTCGGAGGGGGCGGGCGAGGCGTGGCTGGAGCACGTCATCGCCGCGAGCGCCGAGGGTTACCCGTTCCCCACCAACCTCGACAGCGATCCGCCGGTCGACGGCATGGCACCGCCCTCCCAGGCGGACCTCGTGCGGCGGGCGCTGCGGGAGGACTGGGTGCCGAGGGTGCTGCGGGAGCGGCTGCGGCACGCCGCGGCACGACGGGAGAGCTGACGCCGACGGGCCGTGGGCCGGTCGTCCGCGGCCCGTCGTGACCGGTCACGCCCGTGCGGCGGCAGCCGCATCCAGATACCGCCCCGCGCCCCCGCGGGCGGGTCCCAGACAAGGAGTCACCAGCACATGCGTATCGGAATCCTCGGCCTCGGCCGTATCGGCGCTTTTCACGCCGAGACCCTCTCCGGGCTCGACGCCGTCGAGTCGCTCGTCCTCACCGACCCGTTCGCGGACGCGGCCAAGGCCGCCGCGGAGAAGTTCGGCGCCGAGGTCGTGGACTCGCCCGAGGCGCTGCTCGCCGCCGGGGTGGACGGCATCGTGGTGGCCGCCGCCACCGACGCCCACCCCGCGCTGATCCGGGCCGGTGTCGAGGCCGGTGTGCCGGTCTTCTGCGAGAAGCCGGTCGCCAGGACGATGGCCGAGGGCGTCGAGGTCCTCAAGGCCGTCCAGGGCAGTGGCGTACCGATCCAGATCGGCTACAACCGCCGCTTCGACGCGGGCTTCGTCGCCGCCAGGGCCGCTGTGCGCTCGGGCGAGCTGGGCAAGCTGCACACGGTGCGCTCCACCACCCTGGACCCGGCGCCGCCGCCGGCCGCTTACATCGCCGCGTCCGGCGGGATCTTCCGGGACTGCTCCGTGCACGACTTCGACATCATCCGCTGGGTGACCGGCCGTGAGGTCACCGAGGTGTACGCGGTCGGCGGCAACCGGGGCGCCGACTACATCCGGGAGGCCGGCGACGCCGACACCACCGGCGCGATCCTCACCCTGGACGACGGCACCATCGCGGTGGTCTCCAACTCCCGGCACAACGCCCGGGGGTACGACGTCCGGATGGAGCTGCACGGCTTCGCGGACTCCATCGCCGTCGGCCTGGAGGACAAGCTTCCGCTGCGCTCGGTCGAGCCCGGCGTGACCTTCCCCGCGGGCACCCCGCACGACTTCTTCATGGACCGCTTCACGGCCGCCTACCGCGCCGAACTCGCCGCGTTCACCGAGGTCGTGGCCGGTACCCGGCCCTCCCCCTGCACGATCGAGGACGCCCTGGAGGCCGGCTGGATCGCCGATGCCTGCACCCTGTCCCTGCACGAGCACCGTCCGGTGACCATCGCGGAGGTACGCGCGGCCTGACACCGCGTACACCGGCGGGGCGGGTCACGGGAGCCGAACACGCGGCCCCGGGGACCCGCCCCGTCGGCATGTCCTCCGGTCGGTCGGACGGCCCGCGGCCCGCTCCCCGCCTCCCGCGCCGCGGGAGGCCCCCGGCGCGGGACCGACAGCACCGGGCCGACGCGACCGGCCACTGCGCCGGGAAGACGGCCCGGCTACCGTGCCGACAAGGCCCACCCCGGCAGCACACGGCGCCGAGCATGCCGAAAGCCCGTTCGCCCGCGACACGGCCCCGGCCGATGCCGACAGCCAGGCCCACCCCGGCGCCACAAGGAACCCGACCCGGCGGGGGTCTGTTCGCCCCCGGCGCGGTCCGGGCGCCGGGCGTTCAGAGGCCGTAGCGCACCGCGAACTCGTCCGGGTCGTAGGCGTCGCGGTCCGGGTCGTGGAGGACCGCCGGCCTGGTCTCCACCATGTCCTCCGGGCGTACCCGCTCGGGCAGCGCGCCGAACCGCTCCCGGCGTGTCACGGCCTCGGCCGCGGTCTCCTCGTGGCTCATGCTCGTCCTCCACGTCTTCGTGCCGGGCGGCACCCGGCATGGGGGCAAACGCGCGCGCCCCGGCGGGTGTTCCCGAACCCGCCGGGGCGCGCGGGACCGCGCGGATCTCTCCGCGCGGTCCCCGGGAAGCGGCTGTCAGGCGCCGCAGGACCGCAGGAACTTCCGGGTGCGCACCGCGATGGGCAGCGGCTTGTCCGGCTCGCAGGGGTACATGTCCTGCTCGACGATCGCGAACAGGTCGACACCCAGCCGCTGCGCCGCCGTCAGCACCGGGCCCAGCTCCGGCACGCCGGCCGGCGGCTCGCACATCACGCCCTGGGCCACGGCCGGCCCGAACGGGGTGCCCTTGGCCCGGACGTCGGCCAGGACAGCCGGATCCACCTGCTTGAGGTGGAGGTAACCGATCCGCTCGCCGTAGGTCTCGATCAGCTTGACGCTGTCGCCGCCGCAGTAGGCGTAGTGACCGGTGTCCAGGCAGAGGTTGACCAGCTCCGTGTCGGTCGAGTCGAGGAAGCGCTCGACGTGCTCCTCGGTGTCGATGTGGGTGTCGGCGTGCGGGTGGACGACGATGTCCAGGCCGTACGCCTCCTTCACCTCGTGGCCGAGCCGTTCCATGCCCTTGGTGAGGTGGGCCCACTGCTCGAAGCTCAGCTCCGGCGGCTCCAGGATCTCGGCGGTCTTGTCGTCCCGCCAGAAGGACGGGATGACCACCAGGTGCGTCGCGCCCGTCGCCCGGCTGAGCGCGGCGACCTGGCTGACGTGCTCCCAGGTCGACTCCCAGACGGCCGGGCCGCGGTGCAGTCCGGTGAAGACCGTGCCGGCCGAGACCTTCAGGTCCCGCTCGGCGAGCTCGTCGGCGAGGCGGGCGGGGTCGGTGGGGAGGTAGCCGTAGGGGCCGAGTTCGATCCAGGAGTAGCCGGCCTCGGCGACCTCGTCGAGGAAGCGTTCCCAGGGGACCTGGCGCGGGTCGTCCGCGAACCACACGCCCCAGGAGTCGGGGGCCGAGCCGACCCTGATGCGGTCGAGGGCGCCCATGGCGGTCAGGACGTCCCTTCCGGGCCGGTCGCGACGGGTGCGGTGAGGTCGTCCTCTTCGGGCAGCTCCTCGGTGTCGACGCCGCGGACCTGGGACAGCTCGTGCTTGAGGGCCGCGAGCTCGGCGCCGCCGGCCATGTGGTTGGTGAGTTCCTCCAGGGTGATGGCGCGGCGCTCGGCGGAGAGTTCGAGGGTGCCGAGGCGCAGGACGCTGAAGTGGTCGCCGACCATGTAGGCGTGGTGCGGGTTGTGGGTGATGAAGATGACGCCGAGGCCGCGTTCGCGGGCGGCGGCGATGTACTTCAGGACCACACCGGACTGCTTGACGCCGAGGGCGGCGGTCGGCTCGTCCAGGATGAGGACGCGGGCGCCGAAGTAGACGGCGCGGGCGATGGCCACGCACTGGCGCTGACCGCCGGAGAGGGTGCCGATGGGCTGCTCCAGGTCGTCCAGGACGATACCCATGTTGCGCAGCTCGCGGTCGGCGGTCTCCTTCATCCTCGCGATGTCGAGGCGGCGCACGGGCCAGGGGCCCTTGGTCATCTCGGAGCCGAGGAAGAAGTTCCGCCAGACCGGCATCAGCGGGACGGTGGCGAGGTCCTGGTAGACGGTGGCGATGCCCTTGTCCAGGGCCTCGCGCGGGGTGGAGAAGCGAACCGGGGCGCCGTCGACGAGGAAGTCGCCCTCGGTGTGCTGGTGCAGCCCCGAGATGATCTTGATGAGGGTGGACTTGCCGGCGCCGTTGTCGCCGAGGACGCAGGTCACCTGGTTCGAGAAGACCTTGAGGTCGACGCCGTGCAGGGCGCGGACGTTGCCGTAGGACTTCCCCGCGCCGCGCAGTTCGACGATCGGGCCGCCGTCGGCGGGCGCGTCGTCCTGGAGGACGGCCCCGTGGGTTCCGGTGGTGTTGTCTGTCATCGGGGTCACCTCCTGGTCGCGGTCCGCTGGACCCACAGATTGATCATCACGGCGCCGAGGAGCATCACGCCGAGGAAGGCCTTGAACCAGTCGGGGTTCCAGCCCGCGTAGACGATGCCCTGCTGGACCATGCCGAACATGAAGGCGCCGAAGACCGGGCCGATCGCCGAACCGGCGCCGCCGGTCAGCAGGCAGCCGCCGATGACCGCGGCGGAGATGTAGATCAGCTCCTGGCCCACGCCCTCGCCGGACTGCACGGTGTTGAAGGAGAACAGCTGGTGCATCCCGACGAACCAGGCGCCGAAGCCGACCAGCATGAACAGCGAGATCTTGGTGAAGTTCACCGGGACACCGACCGCGCGGGCACTCTCCTTGTTGCCGCCGACCGCGAAGATCCAGTTGCCGTACCTGGTGCGCAGCAGCACCCAGGTGGCGATGGCGGCGAAGAACAGCCACCAGAAGATGGTGATCTTCACCTGGACGCCGCCGATGTCGAAGGAGGAGGCGAAGACGGCCTTGACCTGGTCGAAGCCGTCCATGTTGCTGATGTCGTCGGTGGCGACGTTGCCGGTGACCAGCTTGGTCACGGCGAGGTTCACGCCCTGGAGGATCAGGAAGCTGCCCAGGGTGATGAGGAAGCTGGGCAGTCCGGTCCTGACCACCAGCCAGCCGTTGAGGAATCCGATGCCCAGCGACACGACGAGCGCGACGATCACGCCGGCCCACACGTTGAGGGTCAGCTGGTAGCTGAGCATGGCCGCGGTGAGCGCCGAGCTGACCACGGCGACACCGGCGGAGAGGTCGAACTCGCCGCCGATCATCAGCAGGGCGACCGGCAGGGCCATGATGCCGATGGTCGACGACTGGTAGAGGATGTTCGCCATCGAGCTGGCCTCGCGCACCGGCGGCGCGGCGACCAGGAAGAAGACGTACACGGCGACGGCGCCGAGGAAGACGCCGACGTCCGGGCGGGCCAGGATCCGCAGCACCAGGGGGCGCTGTGCGGTCCGCCCGTCCCTCTCCTTCGGGCCGGAGGCCGGCGGTGTCGCCACCGCCGGCTGTGCCTGCTGACTCATGTCGATCACCGGGTGCCCTTCGCGGCGAACTCGGCGACCTTGTCGACGTTGGACTTGTCGACAAAGGCCGGGCCCGTCAGGACCGGCTGCTCGCCGCCGCCGCTGTAGTTGCCGTTGTTCTTGTAGAGCCACAGCGAGTCGATCGCCAGGTAGCCCTGGAGGTAGGGCTGCTGGTCCACCGCGAACTCGATGGTTCCCTTGCTGATGGCGGTGGTCAGGTCCTTGTTGAGGTCGAAGGTGGCGACCTTCGCCTTGCTCCCCGCGTCGGACACCGACTGGACGGCGATCAGCGCGATGGGAGCACCCAGGGTGACCACGTGGTCGATGGCCTTGTCCTGCGAGAGCTTGGCGGTGATCGTCGACTTGACCGCGGTCGGGGAGGTGCCGTCGACGTAGAGGGTCTCCGTCGTGCCCGAGAACGTCTTCTTCACTCCGTCGCAGCGCTGGGTGAGGCCGACGTTGCCCTGCTCCTGGATGACGCAGACGGCCTTCTTCGCCCCCTCGGAGTTCAGCCGGTTGCCGAGCGCCTCGCCCGCGACCGTCTCGTCCTGGCCGAAGAACTCCAGCAGACCGAGCTTCTTCCAGTCGCTGAGACCGGAGTTGAGGCCGACGATCGGGATCTTCGCGGCGTCGGCCTTGCCGACGACGTCCTTCATTGCGTCCGGCTTGGCGAGGGTGACGGCGATCCCGTCGACCTTCTGGTCGATCGCGTTCTGCACCAGGTTGGCCTGGTTGCCCGCGTTCGGGTCGGCGGAGTAGACGAGCTTGATGTTGTCCTTGTCGGCGGCGGCCTGGGCGCCCTTGCGGACGATGTCCCAGAACGTGTCGCCCGGCGACTGGTGGGTGACCAGCGCGACCGTCATGCGGGGGGTGGACGCCTTGCCCGCGGAGGCCGCCGCTCCTCCCTCTTCGGACTTCTTTCCTCCGGAGCTGCTGGAACAACCGGCGAGGGTCAGGGCTGCCACCGCGGCGACGGCCACCACCGGGACCAGACGGCGCGAACGGGAGTGGGAAGAACGGTCCATCTTTCCGGCACCTCACTGTGCTGCGGGGGAAGGAAGGGATCACGACGATCCGTGGACCCGGGCCGACGGAGGTGGCCCGGGTCACTGCTGTGCGTTGGGACGGGATACAAGTCCCTGGGCGGCCCGCTGTCAATACTTTGTTAAGACATCATTTCACGAACAGGTCCGAATGTAAGTACAAACCATTGACAGCGTGACCTGCTCCGATCTACACCTGAGGGGCGTCCGTGCGCCCACGTCCTACCCGCTCCCACCGCCCGTATCCCTGGCCCCGCGAGTCGACGCCCGCCCGCCCCGCCACACCGGCCCCGTATCCGACCCGCCCCGTCCCGCCAGGCCCCGCCCGAATGAGGTCCCACATGAGCCAGCCGACCACCCGTCTGACCGTCGCCCAGGCGCTGGTGCGGTTCCTGTCCGCCCAGTACACCGAGCGCGACGGCGTCCGGCACCGGCTGATCGCCGGCACCTGGGGCATCTTCGGTCACGGCAACGTGGCGGGGATCGGCCAGGCGCTCCTCGAGTACGGCGACGTCATGCCGTACCACCAGGGCCGCAACGAGCAGGCCATGGTGCACGCGGCGGTCGGCCACGCCCGCCAGCTGGACCGGCTCTCGGCGCAGGCGGTGACCACCTCCATCGGCCCCGGCGCCACCAACCTGGTGACCGGCGCCGCCCTGGCCACGATCAACCGGCTGCCGGTCCTGCTGCTGCCCGGCGACTACTTCGCGAGCCACGCCCCCGACCCGCTGCTGCAGCAGCTGGAGCACCCGGCCGGGTTCGACGTGTCGGTGAACGACACCCTGCGCCCGGTCTCCCGCTACTTCGACCGGATCACCCGGCCCGAGGCGCTGATCCCCTCCGCCCTGAACGCCATGCGGGTCCTCGCCGACCCGGCCGAGACGGGCGCGGTCACCCTGGCCCTCCCCCAGGACGTCCAGGCGGAGGCGTACGACTGGCCGGCGGAGTTCTTCGCCGAGCGCGTCTGGCGGGTCCGCCGGCCGGCTCCCGACCCGGTCGAACTGGCGGAGGCTGCGCGGGCCGTACGGGCCGCTGAGCGGCCGTTGATCGTCGCGGGCGGCGGAGTCCACCACAGCCGCGCGGAAGGCGCTCTGAAGGCCCTCGTGGAGGCCACGGGCATCCCTGTCGCCTCGACCCAGGCGGGCAAGGGCTCCCTGCGCCACGACCACCCGGCCGACCTGGGCGGGATCGGGCACACCGGGACGGCCGTCGCCGACGACCTGGCCCGCACCGCCGACCTGGTGATCGGCGTCGGCACCCGGTACACGGACTTCACCACGGCCTCCGGCACCCTCTTCCAGAACCCGGACGTGCGCTTCCTGAACCTGAACATCACCGGCTTCGACGCCCACAAGCTGGCCGCGCGGACGGTCGTGGCGGACGCCCGGACCGCCCTGGAGGCGCTGACGGAGGCACTCGCCGGGCACCGCGTGGCGGCGGCCTACGAGGCGGAGTACCGGGCGGGCAAGGAGCGCTGGGACGCCGTCGTCGACGCGGCCTACCGCGCGGACGACGAGGACGCCGTGCCCACCCAGACCCAGGTGCTCGGCGCACTCGACGCGGTCGTCGGTGATGACGACGTTGTCATCAACGCGGCCGGTTCGCTCCCGGGCGACCTGCACAAGCTGTGGCGGGCCCGCTCGCCGCGCCAGTACCACCTGGAATACGGCTACTCCTGCATGGGCTACGAGATCCCGGCCGGCATCGGCGTGCAGCAGGCGGCGCCGGACACGGTGGTCTGGTCGCTGGTCGGCGACGGCACCTACCTGATGATGCCGACCGAGATCGTCACCGCCGTCCAGGAGGGCCTGCCGGTCAACCTGGTCCTCATCCAGAACCACGGGTACGCCTCCATCGGCGGCCTCTCCGAGACGGTGGGCGGCGAGCGGTTCGGCACCGCGTACCGCTTCCGCTCGGCCGACGGCACCTTCGGCGGCGCCCCGCTGCCGGTGGACCTCGCCGCCAACGCAGCCAGCCTCGGCATGGAGGTGCTGCGCGCCAAGACCGTGCGGGAGCTGCGGGAGGCGCTGGCCGCGGCCCGCGCCGGCGACCGGCCCACGTGCGTGTACGTGGAGACGGACCCGGCGGCCACCGCGCCCGGGGCCGAGGCGTGGTGGGACGTGCCGGTCGCCGAGACCGCCGCCCGCGAGGCCGCCGTACGGGCCCGCGAGGCGTACGACCGGCAGGTCGCCGACCGCCGCCGGCACCTGTGATACCCCCGAACCCCGGAAGGAGGTGTCCCGTTGGCCCGTACCCGTGGTTCCGCCCGCACCACGACCGCCTCGGCACTGGACGCCCTGGACTTCGCCCTGGACCGCGGCAGTCCGGTTCCCCTCTACTACCAGCTCGCACGGCAGCTGGAGGAGGCGATCGAGCACGGCGTCCTCGCCCCGGGCAACCTCCTGGGCAACGAGATCGACCTGTCGGTACGGCTCGGCCTGTCCCGGCCCACGGTCCGCCAGGCCATCCAGTCGCTGGTCGACAAGGGCCTGCTGGTGCGGCGCAGGGGCGTGGGCACCCAGGTGGTGCACAGCCAGGTCAAGCGGCCGCTGGAGCTGAGCAGTCTCTACGACGACCTGGAGTCCGCCGGGCAGGGCCCGAGCACCCGGGTGCTGCGCAACGAGCGGATCCCGGCGACCGCCGAGGTGGCCGCGGCGCTCGGGATCGCGGAGGGCGCGGAGGTGGTCGTCCTGGAGCGGCTGCGCTGTACGCACGGCCAGCCGGTGGCGTTCCTGTGCAACTACCTGCCCGCCACCCTGCTCGAACTCGACACCGGGCGCCTGGAGTCCACCGGCCTGTACCGGATGCTGCGCACGGCCGGCGTCACCCTGCACAGCGCCCGGCAGACGGTGGGCGCCCGCAGCGCCACCGCCGAGGAGGCCGGCCGCCTCGACGAGCGGGAGGGCGCCGCCCTGCTCACCATGCAGCGCACGGCGTACGACGACACCGGGCGCCCGGTGGAGTACGGCAGCCACGTGTACCGTGCGTCCCGGTACGCGTTCGACTTCCAGCTGCTGGCACGGCCGTAGAACGGGTCGCAGGGGCGGTTTCGGCGGGTTTAACCGCTGGTCCCGCCGCCCGAAACCAACACGCCCGCACACGAGCCCCCACGGAGTTTGCCCCGTGGGGGCTCCTTCGTCCCGGTCCGTTCAACAAACCGGCAGGCAACCATGTCGATTACGTTTCGGGCAAGAGACGGGCGAGAGAGACGAAGCCTATTGACGCATGACCGGACAAGCGGCTGTTATTGCGCCCACGATGTTCGGCCGAGTTGGTTTCTGATCGGTTTCGGGACCTTTCGAAGATCAACTCTTCCCCTTGCCGAACCCTGTTACTCAGGAGCCGCCATGCGCATCTCCCCGTCCGGTCTTCACGTGCCGGGTCCGAGCCGCCGTAACGTCCTGCGCGGTGCCGGTTCGGCCGCCCTTCTGGCCGGTGCCGGCATACCGCTGCTCTCCGCCTGCGGCAGCAGCGGGTCCTCCTCCGACCCGAAGACCGTCAGCCTCGGCTCCAACTCGTCGGACGCGGTGCCGAAGAAGGCCTTCGCGGAGATCTACGCCGCCTTCACCAAGCAGTCCGGCATCAAGGTCGACGTGAACACGAAGGACCACAACACCTTCCAGGAGCAGATCAACTCCTACCTCCAGGGCACGCCGGACGACGTGTTCACCTGGTTCGCCGGCTACCGCATGCAGTTCTTCGCGGCCAAGAACCTGGCCTCGCCGATCGACGACGTGTGGGCGAAGATCGGGGACAACTTCCCCGACGCGATGAAGCAGCTCAGCAAGGGCGAGGACGGCAAGTACTACTTCGTCCCGCTGTACACGTACCCCTGGGCAATCTTCTACCGCAAGAGCGTCTTCCAGGCCAAGGGCTACGAGGTCCCCACCACGTGGGAGGCGTTCGTCGCGCTGTGCAAGAAGATGAAGAGCGACGGCCTGGTCCCGATCGCCTTCGGCGACAAGGACGCCTGGCCGGCGATGGGCACCTTCGACCAGATCAACTTCCGCCTCAACGGCTACGACTTCCACAAGTCGCTGATGGCGGGCAAGGAGGCGTGGACCGACCCCAAGGTCAAGGCCGTCTTCGACCACTGGGCCGAGATCCTCCCCTACCACCAGGACGGCTTCATGGGCCGCACCTGGCAGGACGCCGCCCAGACGCTGGTCTCCAAGAAGGCCGGCATGTACGTCCTCGGCTCCTTCGTGGCCCAGCAGTTCACCAACAAGGCCGACTTGGACGACCTCGACTTCTTCGCCTTCCCGGAGATCAACTCGGCGTACGGCCAGGACACCGTCGAGGCGCCCACCGACGGCTTCATGGTCAGCAAGTCGCCCAAGAACCACGACGGCGTCGTCAAGCTCATGGAGTACCTGGGCACCCCGGAGGCGGAGCAGATCTACCTCAAGGCCGACTCCAGCGTGGTGGCCGCCTCCAGCAAGGCCGACACCTCGTCGTACACCGCGCTGCAGAAGAAGGCGTACACGATGATCAGCGGCGCCAAGAACCTCACCCAGTTCATGGACCGCGACTCCCGCCCGGACTTCACCTCCACCGTGATGCAGCCCGGTCTGCAGAAGTTCCTGCAGAACCCGAAGGGGATCGACAGCCTGCTCTCGTCCATCGAGCGCCAGAAGAAGACGATCTTCGCGTCCCAGTGAGCTCCCGGATGACGACTGACACCCCCACGAAGTCCCAGGAGGCGGCCGCCGTGCCGCCTCCTGGGCGCGCGTCCAAGAACAAGCGGGTGCAGCAGGGCCACAGGCGCCTGCTGACCCGCCGCGACCGGATCACGCTCGCCTTCATGGCGGGCGTGCCGACGATCCTCCATGTACTCCTGGTCTGGGTGACCGCCCTGGCCTCGATCCTCCTCGCCTTCACCTCATGGGACGGCATCGGCTTCGACTCCATCAAGTGGGTCGGGCTCGACAACTTCAAGCAACTCTTCACCGACAACCCGCAGTTCTGGCCGGCCGTCGAGCACAACGTCATCTGGTTCGTGGTGCTCATCCTGATCCCGACCCCGTTCGGCCTGTTCCTGGCCGTGCAGCTGGACAAGAAGATCAGGTTCAGCCGGGTCTACCAGACGGCCTTCTTCCTCCCGGTCGTCATCTCCCTGGCCTGTATCGGGTTCGTCTGGCAGCTGATCTACAACCCGGACACGGGCCTGATCAACAGCATCATCGGCGCCAACAAGCCGGGCCACTACATCGACTGGATCGGTGACCCGAACCTCAACCTGTGGGCGGTCCTGGTCGCCGCGTCCTGGCGGCACACCGGCTACATGATGATCCTGTACCTGGCCGGCCTCAAGAGCGTCGACCCCTCGCTGCGGGAGGCCTCGGCCCTCGACGGCGCGAACGAGTGGCAGACGTTCAAGAGCGTCATCTTCCCGACGCTGCGGCCGACCAACACCATCGTCCTGGTCGTGACCATCATCGAGGCGCTGCGCGCCTTCGACCTGGTCTTCGTCTTCAACAAGGGCGCCCAGGGCACCGAGTTGCTCTCCATCCTGGTGACCAACAACATCATCGGCGAGTCCAGCCGCATCGGTTACGGCTCGGCGATCGCGGTGGTGCTGCTGTTCATCTCCCTGATCGTGATCATTCCCTACCTGATCGCGACCTTCCGGAAGGAGCGGCGCGCATGAGCACCGTGAGCGCGCTGGCCAAGCAGCGCAACCCGATCCGTCCGGCCCGCGTCCTGCTGCACACGTTCCTGGCCCTGACGGCCCTGGCCTGGCTCGCCCCGCTGCTGTGGGCGATCTTCTCGGCCATGCGCCCGTACAGCGAGACCAGCGCACGCGGCTACGTGTCCTGGCCGCACACGCTGAACTTCGACAACTTCAAGAACGCGTTCACGCAGTCGGACATGACCCACTACTTCACGAACACGCTGGTCATCGCGGTCCCGGCCGTGCTGCTCACGCTGTTCCTGTCGTCGATGGTCGCGTTCTACGTGGCCCGCTTCGACTTCCGGGTCAACCTGTTCCTGCTGCTGGTCTTCACGGCCGGCAACCTGCTCCCGCAGCAGGTCATCATCACCCCGCTGTACCGGATGTACCTGCTGACGAACCTGCCGGGCATCACCGCGAGCGGCAAACTGTACGACTCGGCACTCGGCCTGGTCCTGATCCACGTGGCGTTCCAGTCCGGGTTCTGCGCGTTCGTGCTGTCGAACTACATGCGCTCGCTCCCGCACGAACTGACCGAGGC
The DNA here is from genome assembly GCF_040680735.1 of Streptomyces sp. NPDC051987. NCBI lineage: Bacteria > Bacillati > Actinomycetota > Actinomycetes > Kitasatosporales > Streptomycetaceae > Streptomyces > Streptomyces sp. NPDC051987. Next base: position 83,644 of record NZ_JBFAXI010000001.1, read on the forward strand.
CGCCCTGGTGGACGGCGCCTCGGTGTGGCGGCTGTACTGGCAGATCACCCTGCCGCTGTGCCGTCCCGCGATGGCGGCCCTGGCAACCCTGCTGTCGATCTGGATCTACAACGACTTCTTCTGGGCGCTGGTGCTGATCTCGACCGGTGAGAACATGCCGATCACCTCGGCGCTGAACAACCTCTCCGGCCAGTACTTCACCGACCCGAACCTGGTCGCCGCCGGATCCCTGCTCACCGCGATCCCGACCCTGGTCGTGTACTTCGCGCTGCAGAAGCAGTTCGTCAGCGGTCTCACCCTGGGCTCCGCCAAGGGCTGACCCGGCCCCGTCCGAAAGAGAACCTCGTGCACAACCCGTTCACCCCGGTCGCCTCCGTGGCCGTGGACACGCGAACCGCCCGTGTCCACGAGGAGGGCTGGCAGTCCTGGTCGCCCAGTGGCGCCTACGCCCTCGGCACGGCCCCGTACCGCCCGACGAACGCCAACTGGGCGACCGTGTGCTACCGCCCCGGCCGCGCCGTGCCCGCCGGGGCCTTCCAGGGCGAGGGCCTGCTGGCGCTCGACCCCGGCGACGGCTCCCCGGTCCGGCTCTGGGCGGCGGCCGACCCGCTGCACGAGGTGCCGTCGATCCGGCTGACCGTCGCGGGCGGGGTCGCGGAGGTCGAGGCCGACGGCCCGGTCAAGGAGTGGACCGGGCCGGGCATCCAGTCCGTGCTGGCCGACTGGGCCGGCGCCCTGGCCGTGCCGGCACCTCGCCCCGCGCCCACCGTCTGGTGCTCCTGGTACGAGTACTTCACGGCCGTCACCCAGGACGACATCCACGAGAACCTGCGGGCGATGGACACCCTCGACCTGCCGATCGACGTGGTCCAGATCGACGACGGCTACCAGAGCGCCCTGGGCGACTGGCTGACCCTCTCCGGCCGCTTCCGCTCCCGGCGGGGCATCGCGGACGCCATCCGCGCCCGCGGCCGCCGGGCCGGCATCTGGACGGCGCCCTTCCTGGTCGACCCGGCGAGCGCGCTCGCCGAGACGTACCCGGACTGGCTGGTCCGCGACGGCGACGGCAACCCGCTGCACGCGGGCCGCAACTGGGGTCACGGCCTGTACGTCCTGGACACCACCCACCCCACCGCCGCGGCCTACCTCACCGACGTCTTCGCGACGCTGCGCGCGGAGGGCTACGACTACTTCAAGGTCGACTTCCTCTACGCGGGCGCCCTGGACGGCGTACGCCACTCCGGCGCGGACGCTCTCACCGCGTACCGGCTGGGCATCGCCCTGATCCGGGAGGCCATCGGCGCGGACGCCTACCTCCTCGGCTGCGGCGCGCCCATGCTGCCCTCCATCGGCCTGTTCGACGCGATGCGGGTCAGCCCCGACACGGCCCCGCACCGCCGCCCCGAGGCCGGCGACTACAGCCAGCCCGGCCAGGACCCGGCCGAGTTCACCGGCGCCGGCCGCCAGTGGCAGCACGAGCGCCTCTGGGTCAACGACCCGGACTGCCTGATGGCCCGCCCCGCCGTGGAGACCCGTGCGCGCTGGGCGGCGCACGTGGAGGCCGTCGGCGGCCTGGTCGCCTCCAGCGACCGGCTGCTCTCCCTCGACCCGTGGGGCGTGGAGACGACCCGCCGCCTTCTCACCGGAGCCAACGGAGCCAACCGATGACCGACCGCACCCTCTCCGTCCCCGGCATCGCCTACGGCGGCGACTACAACCCCGAACAGTGGCCCGAGGAGGTGTGGGCCGAGGACGTCCGCCTGATGCGCGAGGCGGGCGTGAACATGGTCAGCGTCGGCATCTTCTCGTGGGCGCTGCTGGAACCGTCCGAGGGCGTCTACAACTTCTCCCGGATGGACCGGATCCTCGACCTGCTGCACGAGAACGGCATCGCCGCCGACCTCGCCACCCCGACGGCCGCCCCGCCCGCCTGGTTCTTCCGCGCCCACCCCGAGGCGCTCCCGGTGGACCACGACGGCCGCACCCTGTCCTACGGCAGCCGCCAGACGTTCTGCCCGAGCAGCCCCGCCTACCGCGCGGCCGCGCTGCGCATCGCGGGCGCGATCGCCGACCGGTACGCGAGCCACCCGGCCGTGAAGATGTGGCACGTCCACAACGAGTACGGCTGCCACAACGCGGCCTGCTACTGCGACACCAGCGCGGTCTCCTTCCGCCGCTGGCTGCGCGCGAGGTACGCCGACGACCTGGCCGCCCTCAACCACGCCTGGGGCACCACCTTCTGGAGCCAGTGGTACTACGACTGGGAGGAGGTCCTGCCGCCCCGCGCGACCGGCGCCGTCCCCAACCCGACGCACCAGCTGGACTGGCGGCGGTTCTGCTCCGACGAACTGCTGTCGCTGTACACGGCGGAGCGGGACGTCCTGCGGGCGGCGGCCCCGGCCGTTCCCGCCACCACCAACTTCATGGTGATGCACAACTTCGACGCCCTCGACTACTGGCGGTGGGCGCCGGAGCTGGACGTGGTGGCCAACGACCACTACCTGATGTCCGCCGACCCCGAGTCGCAGATCGACGTCGCGCTCAGCGGCGATGTGATGCGGTCGCTGGCCGGCGGCCCGTGGCTGCTGATGGAGCACTCCACGGGCGCGGTCAACTGGCAGCCCGTCAACCGCGCGAAGACCGCAGGTGAACTGCGCCGCAACGCGCTCGCGCACGTGGCGCACGGCGCGGACGGCATCTGCTACTTCCAGTGGCGGGCGGCGAAGGCGGGTGCCGAGCAGTGGCACTCGGCGATGCTGCCGCACGCCGGGACCGACAGCCAGATCTGGCGGGACGTCGTCCGGCTGGGCGCCGATCTGCGGGCCCTCGCCGAGGTGCGCGGCAGCACCGGCACCGCCGAGGTGGCCGTCGTCTGGGACTGGGACGCCCGCTGGGCCGTGGAGCTGCCCTCGCAGCCGAGCGGTGAGCTGCGCTACCTGGACCTCGTCCGCGCCTGGTACGAGCCGCTGTGGCGGGCCGGCGTGGCGGTGGACTTCGTCCGCCCGGACGGGGACCTGTCGGCGTACAAGGTGGTCCTGGCGCCGAGCCTGTACCTGGTGGACGACGCGGGCGCGGCGAACCTGACGGCCTTCGCGGAGGCCGGCGGCACCCTCGCCATCGGCTTCCACAGCGGCGCAGTGGACGAGAACTGCCATGTGCGGCTGGGCGGTTACCCGGGGGCCTTCCGGGACCTGCTGGGCGTGTCCACGGACGAGCTGTTCCCGCTGCTGCCGGACGAGCGCGTGAGCCTCAGCGAGGGCGGCACCGGCTCGCTCTGGTCGGAGCGGGTACGGCTCGCGGGCGCGGAGGCGGTGACGTCCTACGCCGACGGCCCGCTGGCCGGGGTACCGGCGGTGACCCGGCACGGTTACGGCTCGGGCACCGCCTGGTACGTGGCGACCCTGCCCGACGAGCAGACCCTCGCGGGGCTGCTCGGCCGGATCCGTGCCGAGGCGGGCGTGGCCGCGGGCCGCACCGTCCCGGCGGGCGTGGAGGTCGCGGTGCGGCGCGGTGCGGACGCGGACTACGTGTTCGTGATCGACCACACCGGTGAGGGCGCCGAAGTCCCCGTCGCCCCCGGCTCGGTGGAGCTGCTGTCCGGCAAGCCCGCCGACGGCACGGTCACCGTGGCACCGGGCGAGGTCGCCGTCGTACGGGAGCCGCGCGGTCAGTGAGCGGCGCGGTCAGTGAGCGGCGTCCAGGCGAGCGCCCCGGCCGGGCGTGAGCTCCAGATCCACGGCGGCGAGGTTGTCCGTCGGCGGGGCCACGCACGGCACCCCGGCCGAAGACCGCCCCCGGTGCACGGGGGCGGGTCTTCGGCCCGGAGCCCGCTTGACGTCAACTGCGGGGCGCGAACGGCCCGTTCAGGGCTGCCCACTGCAGCAGCATGATCGTCTTGGCGTCGGCGATCTCGCCGGTGCGGATCATCTCCAGGGCGCGCCGGAAGGGGAGTTCGAGGATCTCGATGTCCTCGCCCTCCTCGTCCAGGCCGCCGCCCTCGTGGGTGCGGGTGGAGGGACCGTAGGCGGCCGCGTAGAAGGAGATCCGCTCGGTGACCGAGCCGGGGCTCATGTAGACGTCGAAGACGTGCTCGACCTCGCCGACGGTGTGCCCGGTCTCCTCGACGACCTCGCGGCGGACCGCGTGCTCGGGGTGCTCGGCCTCGTCGTCCAGCAGGCCCGCCGGCGTCTCGATCAGCATGCCGTCGGGGTGGCCGTTGACGTACACCGGGAAGCGGAACTGGCGGGTGAGCAGGACGGTTTCGCGTTCGGCGTCGTAGAGGAGAAGGGTGGCGCCGTTGCCCCGGTCGTGCGTCTCGCGTTCCTCGGTACGCCAGGTGCCGTCGGCGTGCCGGTAGTCGAAGGTGGTGGCCCGCTCGACGTACCAGTGGCTGGACAGGAGTTTCACCTCCCGGACCTTCACACGCGGGTTGCCGGTCAGCTCCAGACCGGTGCGGTCGAGTCCGGTACGCCCCCGGCGGTCGGGAGTGTCGATCCCGGCGCTCACCGCAGACCCGCCGGTCGCCCGATGACAGAAAGATCACTCATGATCACCTGTCTACCACCACCCCGCCCCCAAACGCGCCCCCGAAGGGGCGCGGGGAACCGCGCGACCAGCCCCCACGACACCGCACCCAACGGACCACGCACACCCCCGCAAGGGGCGCGGGGAACTGCGCGACCAGCCACCGCGATGCCGCACCCAACGGACCCACGCACGCCCCCACACCCAAGGGGCGCGGGGAACTGCGCGACCAGCCACCGCGATGCCGCGGCCAACCGACGACGCGCCCCCGGCCCCTCCAGCGCAGCGCCTAGTGCACCTCGGCAGGCCGCGGCCCCTCGTCCAGGAACCCACCCGACTGGTGCTGCCACAGCTTGGCGTAGGCGCCCTCCGCGGCGAGCAGTTCGTGGTGCGTGCCCTGCTCGATGATCCGGCCACGGTCGAGCACCACCAGCCGGTCCATGGAGGCGACCGTGCTGAGCCGGTGCGCCACCACCAGCGCCGTACGCCCCTCCATGAGCCGCCACAGCGCCTCCTGGACGAGGATCTCGCTCTCGGAGTCCAGCGCGCTGGTCGCCTCGTCCAGGAGCAGGATCGGGGCGTCCCTGAGAATCGCCCGGGCCAGGGCGACCCGCTGGCGCTGGCCGCCGGAGAGCTTGACGCCGCGCTCCCCCACCATCGTCTCGAACCCGTCCGGCAGCGCGTCCGCGAACTCCGTGACGTGCGCGGCCTCGGCGGCCAGCCGGATCTCGGCGTCGGTGGCGTCGGGCCGGGCGAAGGCGATGTTCTCCCGCAGGGTGCGGTGGAACATCGCCGGGTCCTGCGGGACGTAGGCGATCTGGCTGCGCAGGTCGGCCTGGCGCAGCCGGCTGATGTCCTGGCCGCCGATCGTGATCCGGCCTGCGTCGATGTCGGTCATCCGCAACAGCAGCCGGGTCAGCGTGGTCTTGCCGCCGCCCGACCGCCCGACGAACCCGAACTTCGACCCGCTGGGCACGTCCAGATCCAGCCCCTCGAACAGCGGTTTGGCGCCCGCGTGGGTGAAGGAGACCTTCTCGAAGCGGACGTCGGCGGCCCGGGGCGCGAGCGGCTCGGGGGCCGGCGGGTCGACGACGGTCGGCGGTTCGAGGAGCAGTTCGGTGAACTGGGCCGCCTCCGTCATGGAGCTCTCCATGCGCCGGTAGATCTGGTTGAACTCGAACATGATCCGAGTCGCGTTGGAGTAGTAGGTGAAGGCGACCACGACCGCCTCCACGCTGTGCCCGCCGCGCGCCAGTGTCACCGCGAGCAGCAGGCCCACCGCGTTGGTGGCCACGGACATCGGCGCGACGAACGTGTCGATGCGCAGGTTGCCGTAGTCCCAGGAGCGCAGGGTGCGCCGCCGTGACTCGGCGACCCGCGACCGGTGCTCGGCGGCCTCCCGCCGCTCGGCGGCGAACGCCCGCACCGTGTCCATGTTCATCAGGCTGTCGGCGACATGTCCCGAGACCCGGGCGATCGCCTCCTCCCGCTGGGCGACCAGCCGCTGCCGGCGGCGGATCAGCGGGAACACGCACACCGCCGTCACGGCGATCATGGTGAGCAGCGCGACGACGAGCAGCGGCTGGTAGCGCCAGAGCACCACCGAGCCGAACGCCAGGGGCACGAAGCTGCCGACGATGTTGAAGGTCAGCGTGTCGCCGAACTCCTCGAAGCGGGTGGCGAAGCTCAGCACCCGCTTGGTGAGGGATCCCGCGAAGTTGTCATGGAAGAACGCGGCGTCCTTGGCGAACAGTTCGTCCATGCCGAGGACGTACAGGTGCTCGATGCCGAGGGCGTCCACCCGGTTCAGGCAGTGCAGACCGACCCGCCAGAACGTCTCGGCCAGCAGCAGGACACCGGCGAAACCGAGGACGTACGGCAGTGTGGCGCGCAGGCCCAGGCCGTGGCCGTCGGCGATCCGCCCGACCAGCTTGGCCACCACCAGCGGGGCAAGGTAGTTGATTCCGATGTTGCCGAGCGCCGGCAGCAGCATCCCGGGCAGCGTGAGCCACTTGAGCCGGGCCAGCTCCCGTCCGTAGTAACGCAGTGCGAGCAGCACCGCACCCTTGCGCGGTCCCGTCGCCGGTAAATCGACAGAGGATGTCATCTCAACCCTGAGTAGTCGTCGCGCGGCATGCCGAGCCGACCGCCGCATGGTCCGCGGCGGCCTGGAATCGGCAGGTCAGGAAAGGGAAGTGTCCCGCGACGACGGTCACTCGGTCCACGTGTTTTTTCGTCGGCGACTACGGAGCGAACACACGGTCGACCGGCAGGGGATCCGTGAGCCCTGGGAGACGCGGGAGCCGGGCCACCCCTCGCGGGCGGCCCGGCTCCCGTCCGGTCACTTCGCCAGGAAGGCGAGCAGCGCCGCGTTGACCTCCTCGGCGTGGGTCCACAGCAGGCCGTGCGGGGCGCCCTCGATCTCGACGTAGTCGGCGGCCGGCAGCGCCTTGTGGAACGGCCGTGCGGTGCCCTCGACGGGCAGGATGCGGTCGCCGGTGCCGTGCAGGATCAGGGCCGGCACGTCGATGGCCGGGATGTCGGCGCGGAAGTCGGTGTACCAGGTCGACGGCGCGGCGGCCGCGGCGAAGAAGCCGCCGCTCGCGGCGACGTCCCAGCTGTGACGGACGGCTTCCTCGCTGATCCGGCTGCCCAGGTTCTCGTCCAGGTTGTAGAAGTCCTGGTAGAAGGCGGTGTAGTAGGCGTAGCGGTCCGCCTTGACGGCCGCGACGACGCCGTCGAAGAACTCCTTCGGGGCGACGCCGTCCGGGTTGTCGTCGCTCTTGAGCAGGCAGGGCTCCAGCGAGGCCAGGAACGCGACCTTGGCGACCCGGGCCGTGCCGTAGGCGGACACGTAGCGGGCGACCTCACCGGTGCCCATGGAGAACCCGACCAGGACGGCGTCGCGCAGGTCGAGGGTCTCCAGCACGGTGTTCAGGTCGGCCGCGAAGGTGTCGTAGTCGTAGCCGGTCGTCGGCTGGCTGGACTGTCCGAAACCGCGGCGGTCGTAGGTGATCACGCGGTAGCCGGCGTCGAGCAGCACGGCGCTCTGCCGCTCCCAGGAGTGGCCGTCGAGCGGGAAGCCGTGGATGAGGACGACCGGCTGCCCGGTTCCGTGGTCCTCGTAGTAGAGGTCGACGGCGGTCGAGTTCTCCTGGCCCACGGTGATGTATGGCATGGGTGTGCTACCTCGTTTCGGAAACGGCTGACACGCGGGGCGTGCGAGCGGGACGCCGTTCACGCTAGGGCGGGACACCGTGGCCCTCTTGTCCCCCAGCGCACTGGTCGTGGCCTGACAGCGCAGCCCGCGAGGCACCGGACCGGTCGTGGAAGACAGTCCGTGAAAGCAGATCGGTGTACCGACCGCCGCCCCGGCCGCCACCGTGACGCTGCCCCATGCGCTAGTGGATGGCGATCACCGGGTGCTGGGCCGGGTCGATCCAGCGGATGATCCCGGTCATCACCGAGGCGGGCAGGGCGACGCATCCTGCTGTGGGTCCGGCCTGCGGGCCGGTGTGGTCTCTGTGCCCTGCTTGCGCGTGGCGCCGTCGGTCACCCCGTTCGCTCCGGAGTTCAACGGCTCCGTATCGAAGGTGACGACACCGCGGCGCCGCAGTTCGTCCAGAAACGGCACGCCGTGGGGTTCGCGGTCCGCACCGAGCCACAGGTGCCCGTTCGGCGGGCCGGCTGCTGTCGGGGCGTTCGGATCACCCTGCCTGGGGTTCGCCCAACGCAAGCCCGGAGTCGCGCAGCCACGCCGCGCCGGCCGGGGCCCCGGAGACGCGAGCACCGAGGGAGACCCAGATACCGAACTCACCTGGGACCGGCTCGGCGTGCTGCTCGGTCCAGACGCTGTTCAGACAGAGCCGGACGCCGCAGCCCTTGAAATCGGCCAGGCCCCGCCAGCCGCAGTTCCAACTGACGCTCATGTTCAGTGGCCCGAGGACAGAGACCATCCGGTCCAGTTCCTCCTCGGTGCAGTCATCCTCGGGCTCGCTGTCCGGGCCGCCGAACGGCGCAGTCGCGCCCAGAGTGACAGCCAGCCCGTCGGGCAGCGGCCACAGGTCGGCCAGGTCCGGGCGGAGCCGCATGTCCTCGAAGAACCAGCCGCTCACCTCCTCGCGATCGCCCGCGACACCGCGGCGCTGCAGTTCGTCCAGGAAGGATTCGACGGCAGGCAGATCCCGTTGTTCCCAGACGATTCGCACGGCGCCGAAAGTGCCAACTGCGTGCACATACTGCTCAGCCGTGGTGACGAGTTCCAGTTGGGGCCAGGGGGTGGTCTGCCAGTCGGACTGCTCGCGCATGATCGCCCGCGCCCGGGACAGCGCGCTCACCGCGTCGGGGAAGGGTTCGCGTACTCGGTAGAGCGTCGAGGACAAGGAACGTGCCTTTCGGACAGGAGGAGTACCCGTTCGGGGAATAGTAGGTATGCCCCTCGACATGGCCTTCATCGGCGTTGTTGCCGAGGTCGAAGTCGCCCAGACTGCTGCCGCTTTCAACTACGGGCTGACAGCCAGTCAGATAACCGCCCTGTACCAGGACATCCCCTGAACCTGACGGTCTGACAACACCGACGGGGCGGTGTCGTTGCCGAAGCCTCCATACCCGTTCCCGACACTCATGGCGGCGACCGGGCCCGCTACGGCTCGCCGACAGGGCCAGTAGCCGGCGGCGGACGTCTCGCAAGTCGTCCGCAGCGGCGAGGAACCGCGGGTCGCGGTGGCACGGCCGGGTGCTCTGGTCTCCGGGAGCCCCGCGAGCAGGCAGCCGATCGCCGACTCAGCGCAGAGTGCAGGGCCGACCCGGGCGCTCACATCGAGCCCCGACCCGCCCGGAGCCTGTGCTTCCCGCCCTCCCCGGCACCTCCCGGGGCACGCCGACTGGAACCTGGCGGATGAGGACTGGATGCGGTGCGTCCCTGCTGGACAGACGGCTGGCCGGGAACATGCGGGGCCGTTTCAGATCTTCCCCTGAAACGGCCCCTGACCGCCGACTTTCACAAGTCGGGACGACAGGATTTGAACCTGCGACCCCTTGACCCCCAGTCAAGTGCGCTACCAAGCTGCGCCACGTCCCGGTGCGCTCCGACGCGGTGACCCGCGTGATCGCGCGGACAGCACTTTACCCCACCTCCCCGGGCGGGCTGAAAGAGGGTGGGGCGGCGGGGAGGGAGAATCGGTCGCATGGAAGACGCCGCGGGGACAGGAGCACGGGACCGGGACGCCGAGGGGCGGGCGCGCAACGCGCGGCCGCGGGACGGTCTGGGGCGCCCGCTGCCGTACGGCGCGCCGGGCGTCGAGCGGCAGCCCGAGGGGGTGGTGCGGACCCCGGAGGAGACGGTCACCGAGGCGCAGGCCCTGCTGGACGCGGGGAAGCCGTTCCACGCGCACGAGGTGTTCGAGGACGCCTGGAAGTCGGGGCCCGAGGCCGAGCGGACCCTGTGGCGGGGGCTGGCCCAGCTCGCGGTGGGGCTCACGCACGCGGCCCGCGGGAACGTGACCGGCGGGGCGCGGTTGCTGCGGCGCGGCGCGAGCGCGGTCGAGGAGTGGGCGGCCGGGGGCGGGGTGCCACGGCCGCACGGGATCGATGTCGCCGGGCTCGCGCGGTGGGCGTGGGAGCTGGCCGGACGGGTGGAGAGCGGCGCCGGCAGCGTCGACGCGGGAGACGAGGCGCCCCGGCTGCGCGGCACCCGGTGACCGGAGTGACCCGAGGTCAGAGCCATGCGGCAGACTCGGGGGCGTGCGAGAGATTCATGTCATCGGTATAGGTGCGGGCGACCCCGACCAGCTCACCCTCCAGGCGGTCCGGGCGCTGCGGAGCACGGACGTGTTCTTCCTGCTCGACAAGGGCGAGGTCAAGAGCGACCTGACCCGGCTGCGCCGGGAGATGCTCGACACGCACCTGCCGGACGGCGGCTACCGGCTGGTCGAGGCCCGGGACCCGGAGCGCGACCGGTCCGCGGGCGGCGGTGCGTACTCGCCGGCCGTCGGCGACTGGCGCAGCGCACGCGCGGACATCTACGAGCGGCTGATCCGGGAGGAGTTGACCGCCGACCAGACCGGCGCCTTCCTGGTGTGGGGCGATCCGGCGCTCTACGACAGCACGTTGGCGATCCTGGAGGAGGTGCTGGCCCGGGGCACGGTGGCGTTCGGGTACGACGTGGTGCCCGGCATCAGCAGTGTCTCGGCGCTGGCGGCCCGGCACCGCACGGGGCTGAACCGGGTGGCCCGGCCGGTGCAGATCACCACCGGGCGGCGGCTCGCCGAGGGGCTGCCGGACGGGGTGGACGACGTGGTGGTGATGCTCGACGCCCACCAGGCCTTCCGCCGGTACGCGGACCAGGACATCGACATCTACTGGGGCGCGTATCTCGGCACGCCGGACGAACTGCTGGTCTCCGGTCCGATCGCCGAGGCGGGCCCGCGCATCGAGCGGCTGCGGGCCGAGGCCCGCGAGCGCAAGGGCTGGATCATGGACACGTATCTGCTGCGCCGCCATCCGGAGGTCCCGGAGGAGGGCTGAGCGCTCACGCGGTGCCGAACCCGAGCCGTTCCAGTACGCCGGCGACGTCCGGCACGGCCGTCACGCCGTCCGGCAGCGGAGGCCGCCGTACGACGACCACGGGCAGCCCCAGCTCCCGTGCGGCGGTGAGTTTGGCGGCGGTGGCCGCTCCTCCGCTGTCCTTCGTGACCAGGACGTCGATCAGGTTCCCCTGGAGCAGCGCGGTCTCGTCCGCCACGGTGAACGGTCCACGCGCCAGCAGCACTTCGGTGTGCCGGGGCAGCGGAGGCTCGGGAGGCTCCACGGACCGTACGACGAAGTGCCGGTCGGTCAGGTGGGCGAAGGCGGACAGGCCCAGGCGGCCGGTGGTCAGGAAGACCCGGGGGCCGAAGCGGGGCAGGGCGGCGGCGGCCGCGGGCAGCGACGGGACGGGGTGCCAGTCGTCACCGGGACGCGGCTGCCAGCCGGGGCGGCGCAGGACGACGGAGGTGACCCCGGTGGCGCGGGCCGCGTGTGCAGCGTTCGCGGTGATCGTCTCGGCGAAGGGGTGGGTGGCGTCCACCAGGGCGTCCACGCGGTGGGCACGGATCCAGTCGCTCAGCCCGGCCACCCCGCCGAACCCGCCGATGCGCACCTCCCCGGCCAACGAGCCCGGCCGCGCGACCCGCCCCGCGAGCGAGGTCGTCACCCGCACCCCGCCACGCACCGACAACTCACCAGCCAGCCGACGAGCCTCGGCGGTCCCACCGAGGACGAGCACATGCGGGGACATGGGGGGAGCGTACGGGGTCGGCAGCGGGCGGTGTGACGCGGGACGGCCGCCCGGTGTGCCGGGCGGCCGTCGTGGGTGCCGGGGCCTTCGTCAGCCCTGGCGGGCCTTGAAGCGGGGGTCCTTCTTGTTGATCACGTAGACCACGCCCCGTCGGCGGACCACCTGGGCGCCGGGCTTGGCCTTCAGTGAGCGCAGGGACTTGCGCACCTTCATGGTTCTGTTCTCCTCGGGTCGGTCACCGGGCCGGGTCAGCCGCGGGCAGCGGCGGTACGGCCGTAGCGACGCTCGAAGCGCTCCACGCGGCCGGCGCTGTCCAGCACCCGCGCCCTGCCGGTGTAGAAGGGGTGCGACGCGGACGAGATCTCCACGTCGATCAGGGGGTAGGTGTTGCCGTCCTCCCACTCGATCGTCCGGGACGAGTCCGCGGTGGAGCGGGTCAGGAACGCCGTGTCCGCGGCGCGGTCGCGGAAGACCACGGGGCGGGACGCGGGATGAATGCGGGCCTTCATGGGGTTTCCTCTCTGGGCTGACGGTGCGCTTCTGCTCGGCTTCAGCGCTCTTCGCGGAAGTCGACGTGCGCGCCGGCCACCGGGTCGTACTTGCGCAGGACCAGCCGGTCGGGGTTGTTCCGGCGGTTCTTGCGGGTCACGTAGGTGACGCCGGTCCCTGCCGTCGACTTCAGCTTGACGACGGGACGCGCGGTGCTGCGTGCCATGAGGTCCTCCTTTCGCCCACACCCGGGATCTTTGATCCGAGCATGTCATTCACGACCTCTGCAACAACGCCTCCCCTCTCCGCATTCCCGGGCCGGGCGACCCGGCCCGGGACGGTCAGCGCAGGAGGAGCTGCAGGCCGCCCACGACGGTCGCCGCGATGACGAGCTGCTCGAACAGCCGCTGGTTGATGCGGTGCACCGCCCATCTGCCGATGAGCGCGCCGGGGACGACGAACACCACGAGCGCGGCGTCGAGGAGCAGCGAGCGGCCGTCGATCAGGCCCAGACCGGCGCTGAAGGGGACCTTGGAGACGTTCACGATCAGGAAGAAGAACGCCGAGGTGCCCAGGAAGCCGAGTTTCCGGAAGCCGGCCGACAGCAGGTACATCGACATCACCGGGCCGCCCGCGTTGGCGACCATCGTGGTGAAGCCGCCGAGCACGCCGTACGAACCGGCCTTCACCCGGCCCGCGCGGGTGGTGACCGCGTCCGGCTCGTCGGGGCGGTCGGCCGTGCGGCGGCGCCACACGGTGACCCCGGCCATCAGCAGCAGGATCGCGCCGATCGAGGTCCGTACGACGCCGTCGTCGGCCCAGACCAGGAACACCGTGCCGATCACCACGCCGGCCGCGACCGCCGGGAACAGCCGCCACAGGGTGGGCCAGTGGGCGTGCCTTCGGTAGGTCGCCACGGCCAGTACGTCGCCCGCGATGAGCAGCGGGAGCAGCACGCCGGTCGAGGCGCGGGCCGGGAGGACCGCGGCGAAGATGGCGAGGCTGACGGTGTTGGCCCCGCTGACGGCGGTCTTGGAGAAGCCGACGAGCAGCGCGGCGAGTGCCAGGGCGGCGAACCCCCGGCCGGATATGTGCCAGAGCGTCATGATGTCCATGCGGGGACCGATGTTATGTCCGGACAACCCGATGGTGTAAGTACCGTCTCGCCGATCGGTCCCGGCACGGACCGGGGCGCCCGCGGACGGGCTGCGCAGAGGGCCGCACCGCCCTTCGTCCCGGCGGAGCCGGCCCGGTCCCCGCCAAGGTCACGGGCGTTTGCCGGAGTGACCTCGGGGCACCCGCGCAGCGAAGACGGCACAGCTCAGAAGGGAGACGCGCACCATGTCCGTGGTGAAGAGCACACTGCCCGACGAGGCGCTCCGGATCACCGGGAACGCCCTCCAGGAGACCCTGGTGGACCTGCTCGGACTGTCCCTGATCGGGAAGCAGGCGCACTGGAACATCGTCGGACCGCGATTCCGCTCGATCCACCTGCAGCTCGACGAGGTCGTCGCCACCGCGCGCACCTACGCCGACACCGTCGCGGAGCGCGCCGCCGCCCTGGGCGTGCCGCCGGACGGCCGTCCGGAGACGATCGCCGCGGCCTTCTCGCTGCCCGGCGCCAAGGACGGCTGGCTGCGTGACGACGAGGTCGTGGAGCTGATGGTGCGGACCCTGGAGGCGGCGATCGGCCGACTGCGCGAGCGCGTCGCCGCGACCGACGAACCGGACCCGGTCACCCAGGACCTGCTGATCTCCCTCACCGCCGACCTGGAGAAGCAGCGCTGGATGTTCGTCGCCGAGAACAGCTGAGGCGAGAACGGCACGTCCCCAGCGGCAGCCGGAGCATCCGCACCGTCCAGCCGCCCGCCGCCCTCGACAGCGCGCCCAGCGTGCCGCCGGGGGCGGCGTCGCGTTCCACGCGGCGACCGGACCGATGCCGGCCCACGGCGACCGACCGCCGAAGCCGCCCCCTACGCCCGTACGCCCTGTCCGACCGTCGACCCGGTCCGAGCGGCTCCCGTGACACGACGATCACCGGACGCCGCGACGGCGGCCGGCCACAGCGTGGCCGGGGCGGGGCGGGCGGTCGCCGAGTGCGGCGGGCGGCCACCGGGCACGGCACGCCGCCACCGGGCACGGCACGCGGCCACCGGGCACGGGGCAGGCGGCCACCGGGTACGGCACGCCGCCACCGGGTGCGGGGGGCGGTCGCCGGGGCCGACTCCCCGGCGTCGGTAGCGCAGTTCGGCGCGCTCGCCGTGCAACCCTGACCGGGACGCGTGCATCCGAGCCCGTCGAGGAGGACGTCGTATGCCACCCCTGGCCGCCCCCGTCACCGGCGGGAGTCCCGGCGAGCTCGCCCGGGCCCACGCCCTCGCCCACGAACTGTCCGCGCAGGGCGTACGCGGGATCGTGCTGGCGTTCGTGGACACCGCCGGGGTGTGCAGGGTGAAGACGGTGCCCTGGCAGGGGCTGCAGCCGGCGGTGGCCTGGGGTGTCGGCATGTCCCCGGTGTTCGACACCTTCCTGGCGAACGACGCGATCGTGCGTACCGACGTGCTCGGCTCGCCCGACGGCGATCTGCGCCTCCACCCGGACCTGGACCGGCTGGTGGTGCTGGCCGCGCAGCCCGGCTGGGCCTGGGCGCCCGTCGACCGGATCACCCAGGAGGGTGAACGGCACCCCGGGTGTGCCCGCACCTTCCTGCGCCGGGTCGTCGCCGACGCCGAGGACCGGCACGGCATCACCTTCAGGGCGGGCATCGAGATCGAGTGGGTGCTCGGCCGGGCCGCCGCGCCGGCCGACGAGTTCGTGCCGGCCACCTCGGGCCCGGCGTACGGCGCGGCCCGGCAGATCGAGCTGAGCGACTACACCGCCGACCTGCTCGCGGCCTTCGAGAAGCAGGAGGTGCCGGTCGCCCAGCTGCACCCCGAGTACGCGCCGGGCCAGTTCGAGCTCTCCACCACCGCCCTGGACCCGGTGGCGGCGGCCGACCAGAGCGTGCTGGTCCGGCAGACCATCCGCGCCGTCTCGCAGAAGCACGGCCTGCGGCCCTCCTTCTCCCCGGCCGTCGTCGAGCGGGGCGTCGGCAACGGCGGCCACCTCCACCTCTCCCTGTGGCGCCAGGGCGTCAACCTGCACGCCGGAGGCGAGAGCCGGTACGGCATGACGGCAGCGGTCGAGTCCTTCGTCGCCGGGCTGCTGACGCACCTGCCCGCGCTGACGGCGGTGACCGCGCCGAGCCCGGCCAGCTACCTGCGGCTCAGGCCCTCCCAGTGGGCGGGCGTGTTCACGGCCTGGGGCCGGGAGACCCGGGAGACCGGGGTCCGGGTCGTCACCGGCGCGACCGGTCACCAGGGCCAGGAGGCCAACCTGGAGATCAAACCGGTCGACCTGGCCGCCAACCCGTACCTGGCACTCGGCTGCGCCATCGCCGCCGGACTCGACGGACTGGCCTCGGCCGCGGCGCTGCCCGAGGAAGTCCACGGCGACCCGGCCCGGCTGGTCCCGGACGAGGCGGTGGCCCGGGGCGTGCGGCGGCTGCCGACCTCGCTCCCCCAGGCCGTCGAGGAGTTCCGCGAGGACGAGGTGCTGCGCACCGCGCTCGGCCCCGTCCTCGCGGACGCGGTGATCGCGGTGCGCGAGGGCGAGGCGGCGGCCGTGGCCGGCCTGGACGACGCCGGGGTGGCGGCGGCCTACCGCTGGAAGTACTGATGCCGGGACCGATCCGGGAAGCCCTCGACGCGCTGCCCCTCGTCGACCACCACTGCCACGGCGCGGTCACCGCCGACCTCACCGGACCGGAGTTCGAGTCGCTGCTGACCGAGGGCGAGGCCTGGCCGGGCGTCTCGCCGTTCGACAGCCCGGCCGGCATCGCCGTACGGCGGCACTGCGCGCCCCTGCTCGGCCTGGACCGCCACGCGCCGGCCGCCGAGTACCTGGCGCGCCGGGCCGAACTGGGCTGGCGGGAGGTCAACCGCCGGTTCCTGGTGGCCGCGCGCACCGAGACGTTCTGCGTGGACACCGGCTACGCCCCGCACCCGCTCACCTCCCCCGCCGACCTCGCGGCGGCGGCCGGTGCGCGCGCCTGCGAGGTGGTACGGCTGGAGAGCGTCGCCGAGGAGGTGGCCGGCCGGGGCATCGCGGCGGCCGGGTACGCGGCCGCCTTCCGGGCGGCGGCCGAGGAGGCGGTACGGCGGCCCGGTGTGGTCGCGGTCAAGTCGGTGGCCGCCTACCGCACCGGCTTCGCACTGGACCCGGCGCGGCCGACGTCCGCGGAGGTGACCCGCGCGGCCGCGCTGTGGTTCTCCCGGGGCGGCGGACTGACGGACCCGGTGCTGATGCGCCATCTGCTGTGGACCGCCGTCGGACTGGGGCTGCCCCTGCAGCTCCACGCCGGTTTCGGGGACTCGGACCTGCGGCTGCACCACGCGGACCCGGCCCTGCTCACCGACTGGCTGCGGCTGACCACCGGCACCGTCCCGGTGCTCCTGCTGCACTGCTGGCCCTACCAGCGCCAAGCCGCCTATCTGGCCGCGGTGTTCGAGCACGTCCACCTGGACGTCGGGCTCACCCTGCACCACGTGGGCCCGGCACGGGCCGCGGCGGTGCTGGCGGAGGCGATGGAGATCACCCCGTTCCGCAAACTGCTGTACAGCTCGGACGCCTATGGTGTGGCCGAGTTCCACCACCTGGGCGCGCTGTCCTTCCGGCAGGGGCTGGCCGGACTGCTCCAGGAGCGGGTGGACGCCGACGAACTGAGCCTCGCCGACGCGGTACGGATCGCCGCCTGGACGGGACGCGACAACGCCCGTCGCCTGTACGGACTTCCCGCACCCGACCCCGGCCGCGACCGACCGCGCGCACCCGACCCCGGCCGCGACTGACCGCGCGCCCCGTCCGGAAAGTATGATCAAGCAATGTCTGACATGACCGAAACCACGCCCGGTTGGCTGTCCTCCGACGAGCTGGAGATGGCTCGCGCCCGCATGCCGATCCTGTACGTGGAGGCCGTGCCCGTGCGCGTCGACGACAGCGGCGAAGTCACCAGCATCGGGCTGCTGCTCCGCATCGGCCCGGACGGCACGGTCAGCCGGACCCTCGTCTCCGGCCGGGTCCTGCACCACGAGCGGGTCCGCGACGCCCTGCTGCGCCATCTGGAGAAGGACCTGGGCCCGGTGGCGCTGCCCCGGGTGCCGGCCTCGCTGCAGCCGTTCACGGTGGCCGAGTACTTCCCGACTCTGGGCGTCACCCCGTACCACGACCCCCGTCAGCACGCGGTGTCGCTGGCCTACATCGTGCCGGTCACCGGTGACTGCCGGCCCCGGCAGGACGCTCTGGACCTGGTGTGGTTCAGTCCGCAGGAGGCGATGCTGGAGGCCGTGCAGAGCGAGATGCCCGGCGGTCACGGCGTGCTGCTGAAGCAGGCCCTGGCCCATGTGGGGTTCGTGAGCTAGGCAGCCGGCCGGGGGCCCGGTCCCCGGCCGGTGTGCCGCGTGCCGGGCGCCTCAGCGCCGGGACAGCGCGGCACGCAACGCCTCGTCGATGCCGGGCTGCCGGAAGGTGAACCCGGCCTTCAGCAGACCGGCCGGGACGGCTCGGCAGCTGCCGGTGATGCCGTCGGAGAACTCGCCGAGGACGGTCCGCAGCGCGAAGGCGGGGACGGCGGCGAGGGTGGGCCGGTGCAGGATCCGGCCCATCGCGCGGGTGATCTCACGGTTCGTCAGCGGTTCGGGGGCCGTGAAGTTGAGGGGACCGGCGATGTCGTCGCTGTCGATGACGTGGCGCAGGGCGGCGATGTGGTCGGGCAGCGCGATGAACGGCCAGTACTGGTCACCGGAGCCGAGCCGGCCGCCGAGGCCGAACCGGAAGAGCGGGAAGAGCTTGCCCCAGGCGCCGCCGTCGGCAGAGACCACGAGGCCGGTGCGCGGGTGCACGACCCGGACGCCGGCCCGCTCGGCCGGAGCGGCCGCGGCTTCCCAGTCGGCGCAGACCGAGGCCAGGAAGTCATCTCCGGCCGGGTCGGACTCCGTGACGACACGGTCGCCGGTGTCACCGTAGTAACCGGTGGCCGAGGCCGAGACGAGCACGCGGGGCGGCACGGCCGCCTCGGCACAGGCCTGGGCGACGGTCCTGGTGCCCTCGATGCGGCTGCGCCTGATCTCGTCCTTGTACGCCGAGGTCCAGCGCCGGTCGCCGATTCCCGCTCCGGCCAGGTGCACCACTGCGTCCACACCGGCCAGGACGGCCGGGTCCAGCCGGGCGCCGGGTTCCCAGAGCGCGGATTCGCTGCCGTCCGCCGCGCGGGCCGCGGTCCGGCCGCGGGTCAGCCGCAGGACGCGGTGTCCGTCGGCGAGGAGGGAACGGGTGAGGGTGGATCCGATGAGCCCGGTGGACCCGGTGATGGCGACGCGCATGACGTACTCCGATGAGCGAATGTTTGATAATTCAAACCTCGCTGCCCAGAGTACTGCGGGGATCGGTGATCGCGGGGATCAGTGCGACCGCGGAGACCGGTGTTCTTGTGTGGTCGGGGTTACTCCTGGTAGGACTGTGACGCACCGTCACCGTCACATGGTCGATACTGCGGGGGTTCGTGTGGTCGCCACGGCCTCGACGTCTTCGTCGCGGCGCCACCCGGAGGCTCCGCGCCGGGCCCCGCAGCGGCTTCCCGTCGTCGTCCGGCGGGCCGTGCGGCACGGACTGGTCCTGTCCTCCGTCGCGGTGACCGTGCTGCTGTGCGCGACGGCGCTGGCCGCCCTCGCGGCGCTCGCGGGCAACTCGGTGCAGGCGGGCGCCGTACGGCGGCTGGCCGCGGACCCCGACGCTCAGGTCGGCGTCAGCGCGTCCTTCCGGGCGGGGGGAATGGCCGCCGCCGACCGCGCTGTGCGGGCCGCCGCGGCGCGGGTCTTCGCCGGGGTGCCGCAGCGGACCTCTGTGGGGCTGCTGGGCACGTCACCGGTCTCGGTGACCGGGATCGACGGGGTCATGGGTCCGCCGCGCGGTCCCGGGGGCAGCGGGCTGCACCCGGTCGCGGTGCAGGACGGGGGCAGGTTCGGCCGTCTGGTCGCCGGGCGGTGGCCGGCCGGCGCCGCCGACGCCCCGGCCGCCGCATTCACCTCGCTTCCCGACGTCCGGGTCGCCACCGGCTCCACCGCCCCGGTCGACGCGGCGGTGCCCGACGCGCTCGCCAGACGTCTGGGCATCGCAGCCGGTGCCCGCCTTCAGGTGAAGGACGCCTTCGGGCGCGCCATGACCCTGCGGATCACCGGTGTCTTCCGGGCCACCGGTGCCGTCGGGTTCTGGCCCGCGATGGCCGGCGACCTGACCCAGGGGGAGACCGCCGACCAGCACCTGCTGGTGGTGTCGGCGCCGGCGCTCAACGGCAGCGCCGTACTGAACGGCCAGCTGACGGCCCACTGGAGTGTGCAGCCCGACTTCTCCCGTGTCGACGCGGGCAGCCTGGCCTCCCTGCACGACCGGGCGCGCGCCTTCTCCGGCAGCCAGAGCCGCGTGTCGGTGTTCCGCGGGCGGCAGCCGTCGCTGGCCGACCTGACCGTGGTCTCCGGACTGCCGGGCGCGATCGACGACCTGACGGTGCCGATGGTGGCGGCCCGCTCCTCGCTGTACCTGCCGGGCGTGATGCTGGCCGCCCTCGCCCTGGCCACGCTGGTGCTGGCCGCCCGCCAGTTGACCGTGAGCCGACGCGACGAGCTGGCTCTCCAGCGGGCCAGGGGCGCCGGCACCCCGCGGTTGCTGCGTGGCGCGGCGGCGGAGTGGGCGCTCACCGGCGTCCCGGCCGCCGTCGCCGCGCCCTTCCTGGCCGGGCTGCTGCACCCCGGCGGCCGGGGCACCGGCGCGTGGGCGGCGGTGGGCCTGGCCCTGCTGGTGCACGCCGCGGCGGTGCTGCTGCCCGTGCTGCCGTCGTCGCGGGCGCGGCCGGCCCGCGGCGCACGGGCCGCCGCCGCGCAGCGACTGGGCGCCGACCTGGCGCTGGCGGCCGTCGCCGCCCTGGGTTTTCTGGAACTGCGGCGGCACCGCTCGCTCCTCGCCGGCCTGGGCACCGGCGGCGCGTCCGCGGACCCGGTGCTGGTCCTGGTGCCGGCCCTGGTGGCCGGCGCCGCCGCACTCCTGCTGCTCCGGCTGCTGCCGCTGACCTCCCGCCTGCTGGACACGCTCGGCCGTCGCGGCCGGGGCCTCGTCCTCGCGCTGGCCGGCTGGCAGGTGAGCCGGCGGGCCGGGCGCAACGCGGGCCCGGTGGTGCTGATGTGCCTGGCCGTGTCGGTGAGCGCCTTCGCGACGACCGCGCTGGCCTGTCTGAACGGCCTGGCGTCCGAGGAGGCCGCGTTCGCCGTCGGCGCGGACGTGCGGATCTCCCCCGCCGCCCAGGACAGTTACCCCGCCGCCGTGCTGGGCGCCGCCTATCGGGCCCTGCCGGGGGTGACCTCCGTGACCCCGGTGACGCAGTCGACGGTGAACCTGCCCGGCGGCGCCACCGAGCAACTGGTGGGCACGATCGGCGGTCCCGCTCCCCGCACCCCGTCCCCGGCCGTCGCGGGGGTACGGCTGCCCGGGCGGCCCGCCGCGCTGCTGCTGGACGAGCGGCTGCGCAGCGACGGCAGCCGGGCGGCGCCGAGCCTCGGCCTGACCGTGCAGGACGCGTCGGGCGTCGTGAGCGCCGTGACCGTCCGGCTGCCCGCCGCCGACGGAGCCAGGCACACCCTCGTGGTCCCGCTGGACGTGGCACTGGGCGGCGGCCGGCCGCGGGAGTACCCGCTGACGGTGACCGCCGTCAGCGTGCTGCCGCAGCCGGGCGTGCCACCCGCGCGGCTGGACCTGGACCTGTTCCGGGTCGGGGCGCGCGACACCGCGGACACCTGGGTCACCCGGCTGCCCGCCGGGCAGGTCTGGACCGACGCCACGGACCACGCCTACGCGTCCGCCGCGGGGGCGTGCCGGGGAAAGCCGACCGGCGACTACGGTCCCGGCACCCCCGGGGTGTGCTCGGTCGAGCACAGTGGCTCCGGGATCCTCCGGACCACCGTCAGCACCGGCATCCGGCCCTCCCAGGCGAGCGAGGACGCGTTCGGTGTCCTGGCCGGCAGCGACTACGCGACCCGGCCGGGCAGCCGACTGCGACTGGTGGCGGTCCCGGCCGGCCGGCCCGCGCCGCTGCCGGTGCGCGCCGACGACTCGGCGCTGCGCGACGGACGCCTGCGCGTGGGCGGCACCACCACGCTGGACCTGGGCGGTGCCCAGGTCACCGCCCAGGTGGTGGGCCGGGTCGGCGCGCTGCCCGGACTGGGCCGCGGCCAGGGCCATCTGGTCTCCGACCAGCGCCGGCTGGCCACCGCGCTGACCCGGGCAGGTGCCGACCAGGAGGATCCCGCGTTCTGGTGGCTCGGCAGCACCGACAGCGCGCGCACGGCGGCGGCCGCCGAGGCGCAGCCCGCGCTGGGCCGCGTCACCACCACGGCCCGCACCGCCGCGTCCCTGCGGGCCGACCCGTTCCGCAGCGGGCTGCGCCGGGTGCTGGAACTGGTCCGGTATCTGGCCCCTGGTTTCGCGGTCATCGCCTTCACGGTGCACGCGGTGGTCTCCGCCCGCCGGCGCCGCACGGAATTCGCCCTGCTGCGGGCGATCGGCGTCCGGGCCCGCGGCCTGTCCGCGCTGCTGGGCGCCGAGCAACTGGGACTGGCGCTGTTCGCGGTGGTACCCGGGGCGCTGACGGGCACGGCCCTGGCCTCGGCGGCGCTGCCCCTGGTCACCGTGGACGACGACGGGCAGGCCCCGTACCCGCCGCTGCCGCTGGTCCTCCCCTGGGGCACCGTGGCGCTCACCGGAGTGGTGACCGCCGTGGCCGTCAGCGCCGTCGTGCTGGCGCTGGCCCGGCTGCTGGCCCGGGTCGAACTGGTGCGGGTGCTACGAGCCGGGGAGGACCGTTGAGCCGGGCGGCCGGGGACGACCGGAAGGGACCGCCGCCGACACGGGCCGCCGGGACGGGCCGGGCGGTGACGCGGGCCACCGGCATGAGCGGGGCGGTGACGCGGCGCCTGATACGCCGGGAGAGCCGCGGCGACCTGCCGCTGCTGGCCTGCCTGGCGGTGGTGGTCCTGGTGCTGACGGCGCTGTGCGCCTGGGGACCCGCCTTCGCGGGCGGTCAGGAGGACCGGGCACTGCGGCAGCGGGTCCAGGCCGCCCAGGAGCAGGGGCCGCTGATCAGCCTGAGCACCACTCCGGAGGTCTTCGACACCGTGCCGCCGGCCGTGGACATGGCCAGTCTGCTCGGTGCCGGCCGTAGCCTCACCGAGCAGCTCAGCGGCCCCGCCGCCCGGCACCTGACCCTCACCGGCGGCAGCTACGACTACGACCAGGCGTCCCTGGTCTCACCGCGGCCGCCGGGTCCGGCCGACGCCGGCACCGAGCTGACGGTCAGCCATCTGCCGTCCGCGCGGGCCCACCTGCGCTACGTCAGCGGCCACCCGCCGGCCGACCACACACCGCTGGGCACCCCGCCCCAGATCGGGCTGTCGCAGGCCACCGCGCGGGCGCTGGGCGTCCGGGTCGGCAGCCGGCTGACCCTCGAGTTCGCCAAGACGCTCGGGGTGCAGAGCGCACCGCCCCGCGCGGTGCTGCTGGTGAGCGGGGTCTACCGCACCACGGCCGGGACCGACGGCTTCTGGTCGGGCCAGGAGACGCTGGACCAGCCGTCACGCTACCCGGCCGAGCACTCCTCGGGCACGGTCCTCGCCGTCCGCGGCCTCGTCGGCGTCGATGCCGCCGACCTGCTGGCCGGCGCCGGGGTGGGCGGCCCGCGGGTGACCTGGCAGCTCCGTGCCGACCTGTCCGGGGCGGCGCTGGACCGGGCCCGCTCGCTGACCGGGCCGCTCTCCCACTACAGCGCGGACCTGAGCGCCGCGCTGTGCCAGGGGGCCGACCCGATCACCGGCGACCTCGGCTGCCTCGTCGAGGGCCAGGCGACCGGGCCCCTGCTGGTGACCGACTCGCTGACGCCGTTGCTCGACTCCTTCACCGCGCAGGACCGGCAGGCCAGGGAGCTGGCGACGTTCGCCGTCGACGCGGTGGCCGCGGTCGCGCTGGCCACCGTCACCGTCGCGGTACGGCTCCTGCTGCGCCGGAGGGAGGCGCACCTGCGCCTGCAGCGTGCCCGGGGCGCGTCCACCACGCGGCTCGTGCTGCTGCGCTCCGCCGTCGCCTGGCCGGTGGTGGTGGCCTCCGCGCTGATCGGCTGGGCGGCCGGAGAGGCCCTCGCGCCCACCGGCACGTCCGGGTCACCGCGACCGCTGCCCGCCGTCCTCGCCGCCGCGGTGGTGGCGCTGACCGTGCCGCTGCTGACGTGGCTCGCGGTCCGCGAGCCGCGCACGCCCGGCCGGCTGCGCCGCTCCCGCCGGAACCTCGCCGTCGGCCGGCGCGTGGTGCTGGAGCTGACGGTGCTGGTCGCGACGGCGGCGGGCGTGGTCGCGCTGCGCTCGCAGGGTCCCGACGGGATCCTGGGCGCGGTGCCGGTGCTGGTGGCGCTCTCCGTCGTCCTCCTGCTGCTGCGGCTCTACCCCCTCCTCATGCGACCGGTGCTGCGGCACACCCGACGCCGCCGGGGAGCGGTGGGTTTCCTCGGTGCGGCCCGTGCCGCTCACGACGCCCCGGCGACCGGGCTGGCCCTGTTCGTCCTCGTGCTGACCCTGGGCACGGCCGTGTTCGGCGGCCTCGTGCACCGGACGATCGACGAGGGGCTGGACGCCGGCGCCGCGTGGACCGCCGGCGCCGACGCGAGCGCGACCACCGCGGGGACCGTGGCCCCCGCGCCAGGTGCCGGCACCACCGGTACCCGCACCGCCCTCCAGCATCTGTACACCCTCGACCTGGCGGGACAGGCCGACGGCGCGGTGATCCCGTCGGCCGCCGTGATCACCGTGGATCCCCGGCAGCTGGCCGCCGTCGCTCCCCGGTCGCCGCTGGCCGCCGCCCTGCTCTCCCGGCTGGCCGGTCCGGCGGGGACCCGTGCCGGCGTGCACGCCCCGCTGCCGTCCCTCCTCTCGCCGGGCCTGCGGGAGCGTGAGCGCACGGGCGGCTTCACCGCCACGATCGAGGCCGACGGGCAGCGCCCGGTGGACGTGGCCTTCGAGCCGGTCGGCACCCTCACCGCCGCGGACCTGCGCGACCCCCTTCTCGGGCCGGTCACCGCGCAGTTCGCCGCGGGGACGCCGATGCTGATCACGACCCACACCGCCGAGCGGTGGCTGCCCGAGCAGCCCTCCGGAAGCACCGTGCTGCTGCTCAAGGGCGAGAGTCCCGCCGCCGGCGCACCCGCCGCACTGCGGTCGGCGGCGGCCAGGGCGCTCGGGTCGTCGGCCCGGATCCGCGTCCGCTCCGAGACCCTGAGCGCGCTGCGCGCGGACGGCCTGACGCGAGGGCTCGGCACGATCTACACCGCCGGCTCGATCCTGGCGGCCCTGTCGGGCCTGCTCGCGCTCGTCCTGGAACTGACCCTCACCTCCCACGAGCGCAGCCGCACCACCTCGTTCCTGCGCACGCTCGGGCTCGGCGGCAAGGAGGCCGGGGCGCTGCACGTCCTGCAGCTGCTTCCCCTGGCGGTGGCCTCGGCGGTCGGCGGCACCCTGCTCGGCCTGCTCGAACCCCGGCTCGTGGCGCGGACGCTGGACCTGCGGCAGTTCACCGGCGGCCCCGGCCAGCCGGCGCTGCGCACCGACTACTCGCTGACCGTCGCCCTGGTCGCGGGCGTGGCGGTGCTGATCCTGGCCGCCGCGGTCACCGAGACCGTCATGGCCCGCCGACGCGGACTGGGCGCCGTACTGCGCCTCGTCTGAGGGGCAGGTGCCCGGTCCCGCCCACGGCTCACCCGCGGGAGGCTCAGCGCTCTTCGGGCTCTCCGGTCTTTCCGCGGCCTCGGTGCTCGGGGCCGCCGTTCGCCGCTTCCTGCGCGTCGGCCCTCGCCCGCCGCGCGGCCTCGTCGGGCCACACCCCGACGTGGTCGCTCTCCAGGACCAGCCGCACCCGCTTGCGCAGGTGCAGGCGCTCGGTGAACTCACCCGGCAGTTGCAGCCGACCGCTGGCGTCGAGTACCGCGTACTCCTCGGCGGTGAGCACCTCGACACCGTCCTCGCCGGCGGCGACCCGGCGCAGCACCTCGGTCGAGGTACGGCCGTCGCGTATCCGTACGGTGCGCTGGACCTGCTCGGACACCAGCGCGTCGTGGGTGACCACGACCACGGTGACGCCCAGCTCCTCGTTGGCCCGGCGCAGCGCCGCGAAGACGTCGTCGCTGGTGGCGGTGTCGAGTTCGCCGGTGGGTTCGTCGGCGAGCAGCACCCGCGGCTCGTTGGCGCTCGCGACGGCGATGGCGACCCGCTGCTGCTCGCCGCCGGAGAGCGTGTCGGGGGTGCGGTCCCGGCAGTGCCCGACGGACAGCAGGTCGAGCAGTTCCTCCGCACGGGCCCGGCGCCTGGAACGCCTGGTTGCGGTGTACGTCATCGGAAGCATCACGTTCTCCGCCGCCGAGAGGTAGGGCAGCAGGTTGCGGGAGGTCTGCTGCCAGACGAAGCCCACCGTGCGGCGGCGGTAGCCGAGCCGCTCGCGGCGCTTCATCGCCAGCAGGTCGTGTCCGGCGACCTCGGCGGCGCCCGCGGTGGGCACGTCCTGGCCGGAGAGTATGTTCAGCAGGGTGGACTTGCCGGAGCCGGACGCCCCGACCACCGCGATCATCTCGCCCTCGGCCACCGTCAGGTCGAGGCCCTGCAGCGCCTGTACCTCGACGCCCTCGGTCTGGTAGATCCGCACCAGGTTCTCGCAGACGACCAGCCCCGCCTCGCGGCGCGGCGCGGCGGCGGCCGCGGCCCGTCGGCGCAGCTCGGCCAAGTCCGGTGCCCCGACCGGCTGTTCGTGAACTGGCACAAGGTCCCCCGAGGAGGTGAGGTCTTCGGACAACGCTGTCGGACAGCGGTCAGGATAGTGCCGTGCCGTCAGGTGTCCGCCACGATGCGGCCGTCGCGGAGTTCTAGCACGCGGTCGGCGAGTTCGAGGAGCTGCGTGTCGTGGGTGGCGACCAGCGCGGTGACGGATTCGCTGCGGACGCGGGGGCGCTTCTTGTTCATCTGGGTGTGTCGGGTGTCGGCGTCGCGGGGGGGGGTGGGTTCGGCGGCGTTCAGCCGCGCGGGGTTGTTGCCGCGCGCCCGGGCGACCGCGACCCGCTGCTGCTGGCCGCCGGACAGCTCGCCGGGGCGCTGGTCGGCGTGGCCGGAGAGGCCGACGAGGGAGAGCAGCAGAGCGACGCGGGCTTCGCGGTCCCGGGCCGGCACCTTTCGCAGGCGCAACGGAACCCCGACGTTCTCGGCCGCGGTCAGCACGGGGATGAGGCCGAAGGACTGGAAGACGAAGCCGATGCGGTCGCAGCGCAGTGCCAGCAGCTCGTCGGCGCCGAGGCCGACCACGTCGGTGCCGTCCACGGTGATGCGGCCGCCGTCCGGGGTGTCCAGACCGCCGACCAGGTTGAGCACGGTGGTCTTGCCGGAGCCGGAACGGCCTCTGAGGGCGACCAGTTCACCGCGCGGCACGGTGAAGGAGACACCGCGCAGGGCATGGACGGCGGTGTCACCGCTGCCGTAGGTGCGGCGCAGGTCCTCGACCACCACCATGGCGCCGGCCGGCGTCGCGCGGTCCGCCACGGCGCGACCACTGGTCTGCTTGCTCACGCTTCCTCCCGCCCCGACCGCCCCGACCGGAGCGGCTCCGCCTCCGCACCGTAGGGCATGCCGTACCTCCGCCGGAAGATCGGCACGGTGGCCGAGCGCGGGCCGCCGCGGACGTCCTGGCCCGCAACGCCCTGCGACACCCGCGGCGCCCCCCGGCTGCGCCGGCATCACGAACACGGACGGAAACGCGCCCTGCCGACCCTGCCCGTGAACCGGCACCCCGCCGGGAGACCGGACAGCACGGCGAGCAGCGTGGTGACGTCGAACGATCGTGGCGACGACCTCGCCCGGAGCGCGAGCCGCGGTACCCCGGTCGCTCTCAGGAGTGCGGGGACTGTCCGGACCAGGCGGCGCGCAGGAGCCTGCCGAGGCCCTCCGCGGTCACCTCGCGCGGGTTGGCGTAGGGGTTGGCCAGCGCCACCTGGACGATCCGGTCGATGTCGCTCTCGGCCATGCCGAGTTCCCGCAGCGATCGGGGGGCGCCGAGCCGGCCGGCGAGGTGCCACAGGGCCGTGGCCGGGTCGGCGGTGGTGCCCAGGGCGCGGCCCAGTGCGGCGGCCGCCTTGGGTGCCGCGTCCTGGTTGTAGGCGAGGGCGTGCGGGAGGACCACGGTGTGGGTGGGGGCGTGCGGCAGGTCGAGGGTGCCGCCGAGGGCGTGGCAGAGCTTGTGGTGCAGCGACATGGTGGTGGCACCGAGACAGGCGCCGCACAGCCAGGCGCCGTACTGGGCACGGGCGCGGGCCGCCAGGTCGGTGCCGTCGGCGGCGACGTCCGGGAGGGCGGCGGCCAGCGCCCGTACGCCTTCCTCGGCCATCAGGTCGACGACCGGGGAGGCGTCCGGTGCGTAGAGGGCCTCGACCGCGTGCGCGATCGCGTTCATGCCGCTGGTGACGGAGACGGCCGTCGGCAGGGCGAGGGTGAGCGCGGGGTCGTAGAGCACCGAGACGGGCAGGACGCGCGGATCCCGGCCGGTGCGTTTGACGCCGTTCTCCGTGAGCCCCCAGACCGGTGTCATCTCGGACCCGGAGTACGTCGTCGGTACGGCGATGACCGGCAGGCCGTACTTCAGGGCGACGATCTTCCCGAGACCGATCGCCGAGCCACCGCCGATGGCGACGCAGCCGTCCGCGTTCACCTCGTGCGCGCGTCGTTGGGCCTCGGCCGCCGCCTCGGCGGGCACGTGCATACGGGCGTGCGGGTGGATGTCCGCCGCTCGGGCCCCGATCAGGCCGGCGGCCGTCTCGGCGAGCTGCCGCTGTCCCGGCGTGCACAGCACCATGACCCGCTTCAGGCCGGCGCGGTCGATCTCCTCGGCGAGCCGGGCGAGGGCGCCGGTGCCCATCACCACGCGCATCGGCAGCGCCTGGTAGGTGAAGTCGAGCGGGGTGTTCATCAGGCGTCCTCACTCGTGGCGGGTTCGACGGTGATGTCGAACTCGGCGACGCGGAACGGCGCGGCGACCTGGTACGCGCGCGCCCTCTGCTCGTCGTCGACCTCGGTGAAGTCGACGACGAGGCCTTCCTTGACGGCGAAGACGGCGTCCGAGTCCAGGTAGGGGCCGTCGGCGACGAAGATGTGCGTCGTCAGGGACCGGTGGCCGTCGGCCTCCACGATGAAGTGGATGTGCGCCGGGCGGTACGGGTGACGCGCGGTGGCGCCGAGCAGGACTCCCACCGGGCCGTCGGTCGGAATGGGGTAGTGGCTCGGCACCACGGTGCGGAACCACAGCCGGCCTTCGTCGTCGGTCCTGAACAGACCGCGTCCGTTGCCCGGCGGCTGGACGTCGGGCTGCTGCACGTCGTAGAAGCCGTCCTCGGTGCACTGCCAGACATCGACGCTCGCCCCGGCCAGCGGGCTGCCGTCCGCCGACCTGACGCGCAGGGACACCACGCAGGGTGTTCCGGTGCCCATCAGGTCGATGGTGTCCCCGATCTCGCGCCGGGGGGACGCGACGACGTGGAACGGCCCCAGGACGGTGCTCTCGGTGCCGCCGCCCTGCTCGTTCACCGTCTCGACCAGCATGGAGACCCCCAGCACGTCGGAGAGCAGGATGAACTCCTGGCGGGTGGGATCGCATGTCTGCCCGACCGCGGTGAGGTAGTCCACGGCGTACTCCCACTCCTGGATCGTGGGACGCAGCTCACGGACGTAACCGTGCAGATGGCGGACGAGTCCTTGGAGCAGCTCACGCAACCGCGGGTCCGGTGTGTCGCGGAAGCTGTCGACGACCGCGGTGGTGACGGCTTCGGCGGCTTCGTCGGTGCCGGGCATGAGCAACCTCCAGTGGTGGCGTGCGGGCCACGGCTGGGGCCGTGGCTGAGGAGACGCTACGCAGACGCGCCCCGGGGCGACAGCCGCGGAGCACGGCCGGCAGCCGAATCGCCGCGACGGGTTCCGACAGACTGGTCCGCGGTCCGCCGGGAGCCGGCACCTGCGCAGCGCCTTCGTCGCCCGTTGTTGATCGAGTGCTGCGAGGACAAGAATGGCGCATGGCCCGCCCCCCTTCGGCCGCGCCGAGCGGCTGCCGGGCCGGCGGACGACGGCCTCACGGCGGCCCGGCGAGCTCACGGCGGCCCGGCGGCCTCACGGCCTGATGCCGAGCCGCTCCGCGAGTTCGCGGGCGTCGACGCCGTACGTCTCCCTGATCCGCGCGCCGTCGGGGCCGACGTCGAAGACGCCGTGGTCCGTGTACACACGGCTGACGCAGCCGACACCGGTGAGCGGGTAGGTGCACCGCGGCACGAGCTTGGGCTCTCCGGAGCGGGTGAAGAGCGTCATCATGACGTAGACGTCCTTGGCGCCGATGGCGAGGTCCATCGCGCCGCCGACGGCGGGGATGTCGTCGGGCCTGCCGGTGTGCCAGTTCGCCAGGTCGCCGTCGAAGGCGACCTGGTACGCGCCGAGGACGCAGACGTCGAGGTGACCGCCGCGCATCATCGCGAAGGAGTCGGCGTGGTGGAAGTACGCCGCCCCGGGCAGCTCGGTCACCGGGACCTTGCCGGCGTTGGTCAGGTCGGGGTCGACCGCGTCGCCCTCGGCCTTCGGCCCCATGTTGAGCATGCCGTTCTCGGTGTGCAGCACCACCCCGGAGCCGGCCGGCAGATGGTCGGCGATCTTGGTGGGCTGGCCGATGCCGAGGTTGACGAAAGCGCCGGCCGGGATGTCGCGTGCAATGACGGCGGCCAGCTCGTCCATCGAGAGTCGGTGATCGCTGGACACGGTGGTCATCGTGCCCCCTGCACGGTGTAGTGCCGGGCCGCCACCTGGACGATCCGGTCGACGTAGATGGACGGGGTGACGACGGCCTCGGGGTCGAGCTCGCCCGGCTCGACGATCCGGTCGACCTGGACGATGGTGGTGGTCGCCGCCGTGGCCATGACGGGCCCGAAGTTGCGCGCCGTCCTGCGGTACACGAGGTTGCCCATGGTGTCCGCGACGTGCGCTCCGATCAGCGCGTAGTCGCCCTTGATGGGGTACTCCAGCAGGTAGGTACGGCCGTCGATCTCCCGCACCTCCTTGCCCTCGGCCAGCGGTGTGCCCACCGCCGTCGGGCAGTAGAACGCGCCGATGCCGGCACCGGCGGCGCGCATCCGCTCGGCGAGGTTGCCCTGCGGCACGACCTCCAGGTCGATCTTCCCCGCGCGGTAGAGGTCGTCGAAGACCCACGAGTCGGCCTGGCGCGGGAAGGAACAGAGCACCTTGCGCACCCGTCCGGCGGCCAGCAGCGCGGCCAGGCCGACGTCGCCGTTGCCGGCGTTGTTGGACACGATCGTGAGGTCTTCGGCACCCTGCCGGATGAGCGCCTCGATCAGGTCGAACGGCATCCCGGCCAGGCCGAAGCCGCCGACCAGGACGGTGGAGCCGTCCTCGATCCCGGCGACCGCGGCGTCGGCGCTCTCGACCACCTGCGCCCGGCTCACCGGTCCGCCCCCGCGACGTCGCAGTTCTCCAGGACGACGGCCAGGCCCTGGCCGACTCCGATGCAGATCGCGGCGACGCCGTAGCGCTGCCTGGTCTCGCGCAGCACCTTGGCCAGCGTGGCCAGGATGCGGCCGCCCGAGGCGCCCAGGGGGTGCCCGATCGCGATGGCCCCGCCCTTCTGGTTGACGATGGCGGGGTCGATCTTCCACGCGTCGACGCAGGCGAGCGACTGCACGGCGAAGGCCTCGTTGAGCTCGACCGCGCCCACTTGGTCCCAGCCGATCCCGGCCCGTGCCAGTGCCCGGTTCGCGGCCTCGACCGGGGCGTAGCCGAAGGCCTGCGGCTCCAGCGCCATCACGCCGCGGCCGGCGATGCGGGCGATCGGATCGGCCCCGATCGTGGCCGCCGCCCGCTCGCTGCCCAGCAGCACCGCGGAGGCGCCGTCGTTGAGCGGGCTGGAGTTGCCCGCGGTGATGGTGCCGCCCTGCTCCGGCGTCCGGAAGGCCGGCTTGAGTCCCGCCAGCACCTGAAGCGTGGATCCGGGCCGGATGCCCTCGTCGCGGGTCAGATCGGCACCCTCGACCGGCGTCACCAGGTCGTCGTAGAAGCCCGACTCCCAGGCCTGGTTGGCGAGTTGGTGGGAGCGGACGGCGAACTCGTCCTGCCGCTCACGGGAGATCCCGAAGCGGTCGTGGAGCTGCTCGTTGGCCTCGCCGAGGCTGACCGTCCACTCCTTCGGCATGCGTGGGTTGACCAGCCGCCAGCCGAGCGTGGTGGACACGGCGGTGACGTCGCCGGCCGGGAACGGTTTCGCCGGCTTCGGCAGCACCCACGGCGCACGCGTCATCGACTCCACGCCGCCGGTCAGCACCACCTCGGCGTCGCCGGACTCGATGGTCCGGCTGGCGGTCATCGCCGCGTCGAGGCTCGATCCGCACAACCGGTTGACCGTGGTGCCGGGCACGCTCACCGGAAGTCCGGCGAGCAGCGCCGCCATGCGGCCGACGTTGCGGTTCTCCTCGCCGGCGCCGTTGGCGTTGCCCCAGACCACGTCGTCGATCGCGGCACGGTCGAGGTCTGGCACCGCGGCGAGCGTCGAGGTGATCGCGGCAGCGGCGAGGTCGTCGGGGCGGATCCCGGCCAGCGCCCCGTTGAAGCGGCCGAACGGGGTCCGGGTGGCAGCATAGATGAAAGCGCTCATGACTCAGACGCTAGTCGCGGGATGCGATATTCTGAAGTACGTATATAACCGCCGATTGATATGGACGACATATGGATCTGCGGCACCTCCGGTACTTCGTGGCGGTGGCCGAGGAGCGTCACTTCGGCCGGGCCGCCGAGCGGCTCCACATGGCCCAGCCGCCGCTCTCCCAGCAGATCCGCCGGCTGGAGACCGAGCTCGGCGTGGAACTGCTCCAGCGCACCACCCGCCGCGTCGACCTCACCGAGGCGGGCCGCGCCTACCTGCAGCGGGCGCGCGCGATCCTCGCCGACGTCGACAAGGCCGGCCACCACGCGCGGCTCGTGGCCGCCGGTTCGGTGGGCCGTCTGGCGATCGGGTGCGTGGGCTCGGCGACGTACAGCCTGCTGCCCACGCTCTCGCGCCGGCTCACGGCGGAGCTTCCCGGCGTCGACTTCTCCTTCCGCGGCGAGATGCTGGCACCCGACCAGGTGGAGGCGCTGCGCACCGGCGCGATCGACGTGGCGCTGCTGCGCCCGGTGGCGGCGGACCCCTCCCTGACCGTGCACACCCTGCGCCGGGACCGGCTCGTCGTCGCCGTACCGGTCGACCACCCTCTCGCCCGCCGGAAACGGCTGCGCGTCGCGGACCTCGCCGGTGCCGACATGATCGTGCACTCGGCCGACCGCCGGTCCGTGATGCACGACGTGGTGCTGGGTCTCCTGCGGGACGCCGGGGTCGAGCCGCACATCCGCCACGAGGTCGGCGAGACCTCGACACTGATCACCCTCGTGGCCGGCGGGCTCGGCGTCGCGGTCGTACCGGAGCCCGTGACCGCACTGCCGCTCGACGGTGTCGCCTACCTGCCGCTGGCCGGGTCCGACGCACGCGTGGAACTGGCGGTGGCCCACCGCGCCGACCGCACCGAACCCCATCTGGCCCGGACCGTCAGGATCATCCGGGCGGCACTGTGAACGCGTCGCCTCCAGAAGGCCGAAGACCGGACGCAGAAAAGGGCCCTCACAGACTCTCGCCTGCGAAGACCCTTCGCACCGTCGGGACGACAGGATTTGAACCTGCGACCCCTTGACCCCCAGTCAAGTGCGCTACCAAGCTGCGCCACGTCCCGGTGCCGTTTGACCTGGGATTTCCCCCGGCGAAACGCGCAAGGAAACAATACCGCACTCGGCTCGGTGATCGCGCCCGCCTTTCTCCCGGCCGACCCCTTCCTCCCGGCCGGCCGAGGCGATGCCGGGGGGATCAGCTTCCGGTCGGCAGGCCCAGCTCCGGGTGGGCCTCCAGGAGTCGGGGCGGGGCCGCCTGCCGCCAGGAGTCGGCGAGGATGTCGCGCAGCTCGCCCTCGTCCTCCAGGGCGGCGAGCCGGACCCTGACCCAGGCGAACTGGGCCTCGTGACCGGCGATCCAGAACTTGCCCGGCTCGGCGAGCACGAGCTCGTCGCGCTCCTCCTTGGGGCAGCGCACGGCGATGGAGGTCTCGTCCTCGGGCAGCGTGGCGAACATCTTCCCGGCGACCCGGAAGGTGGGCATGCTCCAGGCGGTCTTCTCGCTGGTGTCCGGCAGGGACAGGGCGACACGGCGTACGTCTTCGGCGTCCGGCATGCTCGAAACCGTAGCCGCTGCCACTGACAGTCACCCGGCCGGAGCGTCAACGTGCCGGCAGGAGCGGGTCCTCGGCCGCGGCACGCCGGACCATCAGTTGCACGGGGCGACATCTCCGGCGTGAACCGCCCAGGTCACGGGGGTGCGGCTCAGAGCCGGGCGGCCTCGCCCAGGGCCGTGAGCACCGGGCGGATCAGCGGATGGCCCTCGGCCCCTTGCCGTACGGCCGCGAAGACGCGGCGGGTCGGGGCGACGCCGTCGACGGGGCGTACGACGACTCCGGTCAGGTCCATGCCGCGCAGCGCCGAGCGCGGCACGAGAGCCACGCCCGCGTCGGCCGAGGCCAGGGCCACCACGGCACGGAAGTCGTCGGAGGAGTGTTCGAGTCGGGGCTGGAAGCCGGCGCTCTCGCAGGCCAGCACGACCACGTCGTGGCAGGGGTTGCCGGGGTACGGGCCGATCCAGGAGTCCTTGGCGAGGTCGGCGAGCGGGACCTCGGGTGCGTCGGCGAGGCGGTGGTGGAGCGGGACGACGGCGTCGAAGGGCTCCGCGTACAGGGGTACGTGGGTGAGCCGGGGGTCGTCGGCGGGCGGCGCCCCCCGGTACTCGACCGCGACCGCGACGTCGACCTGCCGGTCCAGGACCATGGGGAGGCTGGCGTCGCCCTCGGCGTCCTGGACTCGGATGCGGATGCCGGGGGCGGTGCGGGCGAGCCGGGCCACGGCGGGGGCGACCACCTGGGCGATGCCGGTGGCGAAGGCGGCGACGGTGACCGTGCCGGCCTCGCCGGAGCCGTACGCGGCGAGTTCGGCCTCGGCCCGCTCCAGCTGGGCGAGGACGGCGTTGGTGTGGGTGAGCAGGATCTCGCCGGCCGGGGTCAGCCGTACGCCCTTGGCCCCGCGCTCGACCAGGCGGTGGCCGGTCTCCTGCTCCAGGGCCGCCAGCTGCTGGGAGACGGCCGAGGGTGTCAGGTACAGCGCGGCGGCAGCCGCCGTCACCGTGCGGTGGTCGGCCACCGCACGGAGGATGTGGAGCCGCCGCGCTTCGATCATGGCTTGATTATCGCAACATGCCGGGACCGCTCGGCCCGCGGGCGCTGCTGGGCCGGCAGGCCCTGCTCGGCCCGCCGGCCCAGCTCAGCGGGCCTGTTCCGCTCAGCCGACCTGACACTCTCGGTCGGCCTGTCGCTCTCGGTCCGCCGCCGCGCTCGACCCGCCGCCCCGCTCGACCCGCCGCCCCGGTCAGCCCGCCAGCTCGGCGCGGGCCGCCACGAAGGCGTCCACGGCGCGGTTGACGTCGTCCGTCGAGTGGGCCGCCGACAACTGGACGCGGATCCGGGCCTGACCCTGCGGGACGACCGGGTACGAGAAGCCGATCACGTACACGCCCCGCTCAAGGAGCAGCTCGGCCATCCGGCCGGCCTCGGCCGCGTCGCCGATCATCACGGGGGCGATGGCGTGGTCACCGGGGAGGATGTCGAAGCCCTCCTCGGTCATCCGGCGCCGGAACAGGGCGGTGTTCTCGGCGAGGCGCACCCGCAGGTCGTCCGCCGCCTCCAGCAGGTCGAGGACCTTCAGCGAGGCCGCCGCGATCACCGGGGCGAGGGTGTTGGAGAAGAGGTACGGGCGGGACCGCTGGCGGAGCAGGGCGACGATCTCCGCGCGGGCCGCCACATAGCCGCCGGAGGCGCCGCCGAGGGCCTTGCCGAGGGTGCCGGTGACGATGTCGACGCGGTCTCGCACGCCGTGCAGCTCGGGGGTGCCGCGGCCGGAGGGGCCGACGAAACCGACGGCGTGCGAGTCGTCGACCATGACCATCGCGTCGTAGCGGTCGGCGAGGTCGCAGATCTCGCGCAGCGGCGCCACGTAGCCGTCCATCGAGAACACGCCGTCGGTGACCACGAGCCTCCGGCGTGCCCCGGCCGCCTCCTTCAACTGCCTTTCCAGGTCGTCGAGATCGCGGTTGGCGTAGCGCAGGCGGCGGGCCTTGGAGAGGCGGATGCCGTCGATGATCGAGGCGTGGTTGAGGGCGTCGGAGATCACCGCGTCCTCCTCGCCGAGGAGGGTCTCGAAGACACCGCCGTTGGCGTCGAAGCAGGAGGAGTAGAGGATCGTGTCCTCCTGGCCGAGGAACGCCGACAGGCGCGCCTCCAGCTCCTTGTGGACCTCCTGGGTGCCGCAGATGAAGCGGACGGAGGCCATGCCGTAGCCCCAGCGGTCCAGGGCCTGGTGGGCGGCGGCGATCACCTCGGGGTGGTCGGCGAGGCCGAGGTAGTTGTTGGCGCAGAAGTTGAGGACCTCGCCGGGGCGGCCGCCGGAGGTCACGTCCACGGTCGCGGACTGGGGGCCGCCGATGACCCGTTCGGGCTTGTGCAGGCCGGCGGCGCTGATCTCGTCGAGGGTGGCGCGCAGGTCGTCGCGCACGGAGTCGAACATTCCAGAAGCTCCTAGTGTCTTACGCGGTCCAGTCGAGGATGACCTTGCCGCCGCGGCCGCTCGCCGCGTCGGCGAAGGCCGCCTCGAAGTCGCGGTACCCGTAGCGGCCGGTGATCACGGGAGCGAGGTCGAGTCCGCCCTCCAGCAGGACCGACATCGCGTACCAGGTCTCGAACATCTCTCGGCCGTAGATGCCCTTGATGGTGATCATCGAGGTGACGATCCGGGCCCAGTCCACCGGGAACTCCTGGGCGGGCAGGCCGAGCACGGCGATCCGGCCGCCGTGCGTCATGTTGGCGATCATGTCGCGCATGGCCTCGGGCCGCCCGGACATCTCCAGGCCGACGTCGAAGCCCTCGCGCAGCCCCAGTTCCCGCTGTCCGTCGGCGATCTCGGCCCGCGACACGTCCAGGGCGAGGCTGACGCCGATCTTGCGGGCGAGTTCGAGCCGTTCCTCGCTGACGTCGGTGATCACGACGTGCCGGGCACCGGCGTGCCGGGCCACGGCGGCGGCCATGAGACCGATCGGCCCCGCCCCGGTGATCAGGACGTCCTCGCCGACCAGCGGGAAGGAGAGCGCGGTGTGCACGGCGTTGCCGAACGGGTCGAAGATCGCGGCCACGTCCAGGTCGACGGGGACCCGGTGCACCCAGACGTTGCCGGCGGGCAGCGCGACGTACTCGGCGAACGCGCCGTCCCGGCCGACGCCGAGGCCGACCGTGGCGCGGCACAGATGACGCCGTCCGGCCTGGCAGTTGCGGCACTTGCCGCAGACCAGGTGCCCCTCGCCGCTGACCCGGTCGCCCGCCTTGACGTCGGTGACGTCCCGGCCGGTCGCCACGACCTCGCCGACGAACTCGTGCCCGACCACGAGCGGGGTGGTGATCGCCTTGCGGGCCCAGCCGTCCCACGCCCGGATGTGCAGGTCGGTGCCGCAGATGCCGGTCCGCAGGACCTTGATGAGCACGTCACCGGGTCCGACCGCGGGCTCCGGGACGTCCGTGAGCCACAGGCCGGGCTCCGCCTTCTCCTTGACCAGCGCCTTCAACGCTACGGCTCCTGTGCGTGAGGTCCCGGCCGCGGGAACGCCGAAGCGGTCCGCGGCCGGGGAGGGGGGTGGAATCTCCCAGCAATCTGCCGCACCCCGGCGCGTCGGTCCATCGAGGATTTCTTAAGCGCCGCCACAGCTCCGCTTCACACCCCCCGCAACACCCGTCAGGACACGGTCAGTCGAGGCGGGAGACCTGGTAGTGGGCGATGTGCCAGTCCTGGCCCGTCCGGGTGACGAGGACGGAGAGCTTCACCTCCAGCGGGGGCCGATCCGTGAACGAGAACTCCACGGCCAGGTAGCCGAGGACGACCCCGTCGGCGGGGCGCCGGGTCTCCAGGACGCGGTACGCCGCCGTCATCCCGAGGGGCTGGGAGTCGTAGTACGCGGCGACACCCTGCCGTCCGACGCTGTAAGGGTGCAGTCCCTGGAAGACGGCGTCCTCGGTGAACTGGGCGGCGACCCGTTCGGGTCGGTGCGCGTCGACGCCTGCTTTCCAGCGGTCGAGCACCCCGGTCAGGATCGCTGTGTCCTCCGTCGTGCCGGTCATGTCCGCTCCTTTCAGTGTCCGGCGCTCATGCCGCCGTCGACGTGCAGGATCTCGCCTGTGACGAACGGCGCGGTCTCCAGAAAGAGGACCGCGTCGACGATGTCGCTCACTTCGCCCATCCGGCCGACCGGGTGCAGGGCGGCGAGGAACTCGTGGGTCTCGGCCGGGTGCATCGGGGTCTTGATGGTGCCGGGCGACACCGCGTTGACGCGGATCCCGCGCGTGGCGTACTCGATCGCCAGGGACTTCGTCGCGGACTGCAGGCCGCCCTTGGTCAGCGAGGCCAGGACGGAGGGGACCCGGGCGTCGGGGTTGTCGACCAGGCTGGTGGTGACGCTGACGATGTGCCCGCCGCCCTGGGCGAGCAGGTGCGGAACGGCCTGCTGGGTGAGGTGGAAGAAACCGGCGACGTTGATGCCGGTCACGGCGGCGTAGTCCGCGGCCGTGTAGTCGGTGAACGGCTTCGCGACGAAGACGCCGGCGTTGTTGACCACGGTGTCGACCCGGCCGAACCGCTCGACGGCCGCGGCCACGACCCGCTCGGCCGTCGCCGGGTCGGCGATGTCGCCCTGGACCGCCAGGACGCCGGCGTCGTCGGCGGGGGCGATGGTGCGCGAGGTGGCGACGACCGCGAAGCCGAGCTTGCGGTAGCCCTCGACGAGGGCGGCGCCGATGCCCTGCGAGGCACCGCTGACGATCGCGACCTTCTGCTGCTGCGTGCTCATGGTGACCTTTTCGTCTCGGTTGGTGGCTGACCGGTCACTAGCCGACCGGTCGACTATACGGAAGCTAGGCGGGTCACGGCCGGGACGCCAGGATCGGTTTCCTCCCGGCTGGGAGGCTGCTCCTCCCAGCGCAGCTCAGGCCGGGAGCGCGTGCGGGTCGTCGGCGGGGAGCCAGGTCTCCGGGGCGTGGATCCCGAGGTCGCCGACGCCGCCGCACAGGGCGTCGACGACGGCCAGGACGCCGGCCCGGTCCTCGCTCGCCCGCCAGACCAGGGACCAGGTCCAGTACACCTTCGGCGCGACGATCTCGCGACGGACCAGGTCGGGCGGTATCGGGGCGGTCTGGCCCTTGGGCGAGTTGAGGACGGGCCGGGTGCAGCGCCGGACGTGGTCGAAGTAGGCGGGGCCGGTGACGGCGCCGTCGGAGATGCGCACCGCGCGGGCGCCGACGGCCCGGGTGAGCTCCTCGGCGTACGCGTTCCAGGAGGCCCAGGAGGTGATGTCGTCGTCGATCAGGATGTCGGCGTCCCGGGCCGGCAGGTCGCTCGCGTCGGTGCCCTTCGCGACGGCGTAGAGCCGGTCGGCGCCGACCAGCCGGGCCCGCAGCCCGAGCCGTGCGAGGTCCTGGGTGCGCACCCAGCAGACGGCGAGGTCCAGGCTGCCGTCGGCCACCCGGGCGGCCTGGGTGTGCGAGGGGGCGACCCAGGCGTCCACGTGGACCCGGGCCGCGGCGGCCGTCCGCGCCGTCAGGTCCGGCGGCAGCCAGTTGACGTAGCCCAGGCGTACCGACTGCGAACCGGAGAGCCGGCCGGCCCGGCGTTCGAGATCGTCGGCCCGCTCCAGCAGGGCGCGGGTGTGCGGCAGCAGGTCGGCGCCGGCCGGGGTGAGCGAGACCGAGCGGCGGTCGCGGTCGAACAGCTTGACGCCCAGGTCCCGTTCGAGCGCCTTGATCTGCTGGGAGAGCGAGGGGCCCGCGATGAGCAGCCGCTCGGCCGCCCGGCCGAAGTGCAGCTCCTCGGCGACCGCGACGAAGTACCGCAGCTGACGCAGTTCCACGCGCGCCATGCTACGCGGGCTGGGAGGCTGCGCCTCTCAACAGCGAGGCGGCCGGTCGTGGCGTGGGCACGGGCGTCGGCGGAGGATGGAGTGACCTACGCCGTGAGGAGCGCACCATGCGAGAGTTCCTGGTCGAGATAACCACCGCGATCCCCGAGGGCACGGGCCAGGACGAGGTGGACAGGCGGCGCGCCGCGGAGGCCGTACGGGCCCGGGAACTGGCCGCGACCGGCCATCTGGCCCGGCTGTGGCGGCCGGTGGGCGAGTTGCGCAGCATCGGGGTCTGGCGGGCGGCCGACGAGGAGGAACTCCACGAGAAGGTCCTCGGCACCTTGCCGCTGCGTCCGTGGATGACGCTCACCGTCACCCCCCTGGAGTCCCATCCCAACGACCCGGGCCGGCCCGACACCACCCGATGACCCGCGACTCCCCCGCGGCCGCCTCCGCCTGGACCCAGTGGTCCCATGGGTGAGACGACGGCAACCGGCGGCGGCCGCCCGTTCTAGCCCACCTGCTGCTGGACCACCTGCTCCTGGGCCACCCGCTCCTGGTCGGCGGTCACGGCGAGCAGGGCACGGCAGTTCTGCCAGAGCGGGCTCAGTCGCCCGGCGCTGTTGTACAGCTTGGCGAACATCACCTGCCCCTCCAGCTGGGCCACCACCGCCCGCGCCGCCTCGCGGGTGTCGGTCACCCCCACGTCGCCGCGCTCCCGGGCCTCGGCGACGACGGACTCGACCATGGCGACCTGGGCGTCGAAGATCTCCTGCAGCCGCTCGCGGACCGCCTCGGTCTGGTTGCTCAGCTCAAGGGCGAGGTTCCCGAACAGGCAGCCCGCCACCGTCCCGCACCCCTGCTGACCCGCCAGCTGACCGGCCTCGGTCTCCTCGAACAGCCGCCGCAGCCGGTGCAGCGGCTCCGCGTCGCCGGTCAGGGCCCGGGTCCAGTCGCGTTTCTGGGCCGCCCAGTGCTCGTCGACGACCGCGAGCGCGAGGGCCTCCTTGGACTCGAAGAAGTAGTAGAAGCTGCCCTTCGGCACCCCGGCCGCCTTGCAGATCTCGGCCACGCCGAGCGCGGAGTAGCCGCGCCCTTCGATCAGCGAGCGGGCGGCGTCGAGGATCTTCCGCCTGGCGTCACTGGTGCGTCCCATGCCACCAGGGTACGAAAGTATTCGACCGGTCGGCTAGTGAGGAGGCTGTCTCCGCCGTCACAGCAGCGGCAGTCCGTCTGCCTCACGGCGTTCGATGCGGGCCACCAGCTCCGCCGCGGACGACTTGATGGTCTCCAGGCCGGGCAGGCCCCAGGGCCGCGGCGCCACGTCGACCACACACACCGTGCCGAGCACCGTCCCCGTACTGTCGATCAGCGGAGCGCCCAGATAGGAACGGATCCCGAACTCGTCGACGACCGGATTGCCCGCGAACCGTGGGTAGTCGCAGACGTCCTCCAGGACCAGCGCCTTGCGCCGGACCACCACATGGGGGCAGAACCCGTGGTCGCGGGGCAGTTCACGGCCGAGGACCGGGATGCTGCCGTCGGGCCGCACCACGGGCGGCGCCACGTCCGGCAGATGCAGACCCGCGAAGAACTGACGGTTCAGGTCGATGAAGTTGACCATCGCGTACGGCGCCCGGGTGAGCTCGGCCAGCCGGTCCGCGTAGGCGTCGAGGGCGGGGTCCGGGTGGGCTCCCAGGTGCAGTTGGCCGAGGCGCCGGGTGCGCTCGGGTGCCTCCTTGTCCTCGGGCGTGAGCAGCAGCCGGCCGACCGGGCGCGGCGGGTCGTACCTCATGCGCGGGCTCCGTCGCGGTGGAGGTTCGTCATGTACGGGCTCCGTGAGGGGTGTAGGCGGTTCACATGTGGGCGCCGTGGCTCGGCGCGGAGACCGGAGCGTGCGCGATGAGATGCCGGACGAGGGTGAGCAGGGTCTGGACGCCGGAGCTGGAGATCCGGGCGTCGCAGCGGACCACCGGGATCTCCGGGTCGAGGTCGATGGCGGCGCGCACCTCCTCCGGGTCGTAGCGGTAGGAGCCGTCGAACTCGTTGATGGCGACGATGAAGCCGAGGCCGCGCTCCTCGAAGAAGTCGACGGCCGCGAAGCAGTCCTCCAGGCGGCGGGTGTCGGCGAGGATGACCGCGCCGAGCGCGCCCTCGGACAGCTCGTCCCACATGAACCAGAACCGCTCCTGTCCGGGCGTGCCGAACAGGTAGAGCACGTGTTCCGGGTCCAGAGTGATGCGGCCGAAGTCCATGGCCACCGTCGTCTCGACCTTGTTCTCGATCCCTTCGAGACTGTCGGTCGCCGCACTGACCGTGGTGAGGAGTTCCTCCGTGGACAGCGGCGCGATCTCGCTGACCGCGCCCACGAAGGTCGTCTTGCCGACCCCGAACCCACCGGCCACCAGGATTTTCAGCGCGGTGGGGAAGGGGTCAGAGCTGTCGTCGTAGTCCATCGAGCACTGCCTCCAGGAGGGACCGGTCAGTCGGGTTGTGGTGGAACGCGGGGGGCTTGGCGGTCAGCGCCCCGCAGTCGACGAGGTCGGAGAGCAGCACCTTGGTGACCACGGCGGGCAGTTTGAGGTGCGCGGCGACCTCGGCGACCGGGACGGGGGCACGACACAGGGCCAGCACCTGCGCGTGCTCGGGGCCGAGGTAGCCGAGGGGCGTGGACCCGGTCGCCATCACCTGGGACATGAGGTCGAGGGCGATGCTCGGCTCGGTGCGGCCGTTGCTGACCGTGAACGGGCGCACGAGGCGTCCGGCCGCGTCGTCGAGCCAGGGCCCGTCGCCGGCTGCGGCCACCCTCAAGGCCTCAGCGCCGTGGAGTCGACGGCGTGCTGCCGGGGCGCGGTGACGAGGTACGGGCGGACGCTCTTGACCAGCATGGCCATCTCGTAGCCGAGAACGGCGGCGTCGGCCTCGCGGCCGGCCAGCACGGCGAGGCAGGTGCCGGAGCCGGCGGTGGTGACGAAGAGCAGCGTCGAGTCGAGTTCGACGACGACCTGGCGGACGTCCCCGCCGTCGCCGAACCGGACGCCCGCGCTGCGGCCCAGTGAGTACAGGCCGGAGGCGAGCGCCGCCATGTGGTCGGCGCTGTCCGGGTCCAGGCCGTGGACGGACTTCACCAGCCCGTCGCAGGACAGGAGCACCGCGCTGGTGGTGTGCGGTACGCGCTGCACTAGGCCGCTCATCAGCCAGTCGAGGTCGGATACCTGGGCGGTCGGCGCATCGCTCGCCATGGTGGATCGACTCCTTGGGGTACGAAGGTCTGCGGGAGCTGTGGGGGCGGGGGTTGGGGTGGGGGTGGAGGCGGTGCTGGTCATCCGGCCGGTGCGCTCCCGTCGGGCCGGGTGGTGTGGTCGGAGGTGTGCACCGGCCGCAGGGCCTGGGAGTACGACTGGGGCCGGGACGCTGACTGGGCGTCGGCGGGGCCCAGGAAGGGCTGGCTCAGCGGGGTGGGGGTGGGGGCAGGAGCCGGGGTGGCGGCCGGGTGGTCCGTGGCCAGGTGGTCGTGGGCCGGGTGTTCCGGGACCGGGTGGGCTGCGGCCATGTGGTCGGAGGCCATGGGGCCTGAAACCAGAGGGGTGAGCGCTAGGGAGTCCGGCGCCGTGGGGTCGGGCGCCATGTGGTTCCTGACCATGTGGTCGCGAGCTGTGTGGGTCGCAGTTGTGTGGGTCGCAGTTGTGTGGGCCGGGGCTGTGTGGTCCGGAGCCGTGTTCTGCGGAGTCGACTGTCCGGCCTCTCTGTGTGCCGCTTCCCCATGTGCCGCGCCCACGTGTGCCCCCTCCATGTGCGTGGCATCCAGGTGCGTCGCATGGGAGGTGTTGGCCGGTCGGTCGCCGCCGGACGCGTCGCCGCTCGCCACGTCGGCGAACCCCATGCCGACGAACCCCATGCCGGTGCGGCCGTCCTGGAGGGCCGCCCCCGGTGTCCCGCCCCTGGGCTCGGCCGTGGGCGGCTGCTCCCCCTGGGTGGCCTCCAGGTGCTGCTGGGCCTCGGCGAGGCCGATGCCGCGCTGGAAGGCGGCCATCAGACCGGGGTCGTGTCCGGCCGGTGACTCGTTGTCCTGGCGGGGTGCCGGGCCACCGCGGAGCTGCGGGACGATGTGCTCCTGGGCGCGGCGGCGCGGCAGTTGGGGTTTGCCCATGGTGCCGCGGACGGCGCCGACGCGCGGTACGGGCACGCTGCCCGCGTGCCCGGCGACCGCGGGCCGGTCCTCGGGCCGGATGCCGGGCACCGCCTCGGCGGGGTTCGGGCGCGTCTCCTGAGCGCCGCGCACCGGCAGCGGCGCGGGCGTGCCCCCCGGTTGCGCGTGCCGAGGCCGACCACCGGCGCCGGCCGTGCCGGAGCCCGGCTGCCGCCCCTGGCCCCCGCCGGGCGGCGGACCACCCGCGGCGGCCCGGTGGCCGGCCCGCGCGTCCGGCCGACCGGGGGCGCCGCCGCGGGCCCCTTCCAGCGCCCCGGCGCCGGTGGACGGCCCTGCCGCCCCGATGCCGGGCGCGCCGCCCGGCACCCCCGGCGCACCACCCCCGACGGCCGTGTCGCGCGGCTGCGGTACTGCTCCGGGTACCCCGGGCGCGCCCGATGCCGTGCCCAACAGGCTTTGCGGGACGACGAGCACGGCCTGGACGCCGCCGTAGATGTTGGACTGCAGGCGGACGTGGATGCCATGCCGACGGGCGAGCTGGGAGACGACGAAGAGGCCGATGCGGCCGTCGGCCAGCAGGCTGGCGACGTTGACCTGGTCGGGGTCGGCGAGCAGGGCGTTCATCTTGGACTGCTCGCCGACCGGCATGCCGAGTCCGCGGTCCTCGACCTCGACGGCGAGGCCGGAGGTGACGAGGTTGGCGCGGAGCAGTACCTGGGTGTGCGGGGCGGAGAACACCGTGGCGTTCTCGACGAGTTCGGCGAGCAGGTGGATGACGTCGGCGACGGCGTGTCCGCGCAGTTCCCCATCGATCGGCGGGACGAGTTTGACCCTGGAGTACTGCTCCACCTCGGCGATGGCGGAGCGCAGCACCTCGGTCATGGAGACGGGGTTGCTCCACTGCCGCCGCGACACGGCGCCGCCGAGGACGGCGAGGTTCTCGGCGTGCCGTCGGATGCGGGTGGCGAGGTGGTCGACGTGGAAGAGGCCCTTGAGGAGGTCCGGGTCCTCGATCTCGTTCTCCAGGTCGTCGAGAATCGAGATCTCCCGGTGCACGAGGGACTGGAG
This sequence comes from Streptomyces sp. NPDC051987, assembly GCF_040680735.1. Lineage (NCBI taxonomy): Bacteria > Bacillati > Actinomycetota > Actinomycetes > Kitasatosporales > Streptomycetaceae > Streptomyces > Streptomyces sp. NPDC051987. Next base: position 128,406 of record NZ_JBFAXI010000001.1, read on the forward strand.
GCGCCGCGCCAGGTTGACGAAGACCTCCAGCTTCTGTTCGCTGCCGGCCTGGCTGGAGAGCTGGGCCGCCTGCACGACGGCGGTGACGGCGCCGTCGTGCGCGCGGGACAGGTCGGCGGCGAGCAGCTCGAAGTCGTCCGCGTCCGCGGGCGGTCCGCCGCGCTGCTTGCGCTGGGGCGGGGTCTCGCCGCGGCGCAGCGCCTCGACGAGGGCGAGCAGATCGGCCTCGCCGCGGGCGGCGTTGCGGCGCAGGTCGCCGATGCGGTCGCTGACCGAGCGGGCGGCGCGGCCCGCGGCCACGGCGGCGATGACGATGCCCGCGGCCGTCACGGAGACCGCTCCGGTGAGCACCGCGAGCAGGGTGAGGGTGGGCCGGGCGCCGGTGGAGCGGACGGTGAACAGGACGGCCGCGCAGCCGCTGAGCGCCACCGCGACCGGCGGCAGGACGGCCAGGCGCATGAGCTGAGGCCGTATGTGGGTCTCGGGCAGCGCGGGAACGGGTCGGGCGACCGGTCGTCCGTGCCGGCCGCCCTCACGGCGGTCGGCACGGGCGGCCGGTGCACGGAGGTGAGACATCTGCGTCCTCGTACTGGTCCGTCGGGCCTGGTCTCTCGCGCGGGTCGCGCGAGACGGGCATGCGCCATCGCGGTGCCGGCCGAGGGGACCGCAAAAGAATTCGGCCCCGCGTCGCCCGACGGACACTCACAGTAGTCGCCAAGGCATCATGTGCGGTGGGCAGTTGACAAAGTCCCCCGGAGATGGTCCCGCTCTGGTATGAGCCGTCGTACGAAAGACCGATAACCCCCTCGGCGATCCGCCCTGGACCAGTCAGCGAATGATCCGACCTGCTCAGAAACGGTCAGCCGAGCAACGGGCGGAGGACGTCGGCCGGATCTCCCGGCACTCCACGGCACTCCGCTTTCACTCACCAAGCCCCGGCCCGCACGCCTTCGGCAGACTCTCCGGGCGCACCGGTCACACCTTCCCCACCCCCTCGACCACCCCGCAGAGCGTCACCCACAGTGACTTCCCTGGCCGGCGTGTCCGAGATACCCGCACATGACGATGCCCCCACCCAGGACGGGCGGGGGCATGCGGGCCAGGGTCGCGTCAGCGCCGCAACGGTGGTGGCGAGGTCACCGGTCCTGTGGCACCGGTCCTGTGGCACCGGTCCTGTGTCACGCGTCCCTCACGTCGTCCGGTCACCGGTCCGTCTGTCACCGCTCGCCCGCGAGGTCGAGGTCCCCCTGCCCGGGGGAGCCCTCCGCTCGCTTCTCCTGGTGCCACGGCCGGGCGATGGGCGCCGAGACCGTACGCCACCACGGGTCGGCGGGCAGCTTCCCGGACGGCTCGAACGGCTCGCCGGGACGGGGCAGCGCGACCGCCTGGCCCGCTTCCGCGCCCGCGTCCTTCGTCCACTCGCCCGGCTCGGCCCAGGCGTGCGGAGCGAGGTTGAAGGTGCCCCAGTGGATGGGCAGCAGCACGCCGTGCGGCTGGCCGCCCTGGAGGTCCAGGTGCGCGCGCATGCCCTCCTGCGGCGTCATGTGTATGTCGACCCAGAACTCGCTGTACGCGCCGATCTGAATCATCGTCAGGTCGAAGGGCCCGTGGTCGGCGCCGATGTCCTTGAAGCCGTCGAAGTAGCCGGTGTCACCGCTGTGGTAGATCCGGTGCTGCTCGCCGGTGACGACCCAGGACGCCCACAGGGTGTGCTGGGTGTTGCGCAGCCCGCGGCCGCAGAAGTGGCGTGCGGGGGTGGCCGTCAGGGTGAGTCCGCCGACCTTGGTCTCCTCGTGCCAGTCCAGCTCGCGCAGCCGGTCGGCGGGGACGCCCCAGTGTTCGAGGTGGGCGCCGACGCCGAGCGGCACGGCGAACACGGTGTCCGTGCCGGCCAGCGCCTTGATGGTGGGCAGGTCGAGGTGGTCGTAGTGGTCGTGCGAGATGACCACCACGTCGACCTGGCCGAGCGCGGCGAGCGGCAGCGGCACCGGGTGCAGCCGCCTGGGTCCGGCGAACGGGAACGGGGAGCACCGCTCCCCCCAGACGGGGTCGAACAGGACGCGGTGTCCGTCGATCTCGGCGAGCACGCTGGAGTGGCCGATCCACGTCACCCGCAGGCCGGTGGCGGCGGGCCGGGCGAGGTCGGCGACGGTGGTCGGGTGCACCGGCACGGTGCCCTGGGGTGCTCTGCGGGCGCGCTGTTCCTTCTCGAAGTAGGTCCTGGCGAACTCCAGCATCGAACCCGAAGGGCGCATCCGGGTGGTGCCACCGGGGTTCTGGAAGACTCCGTCCTTGAAGTGCGGGGAGCGTCGGATGCGGGCCAGGCGCTCGCCGCCGGGGTCCGCGCCGAAGGCAGCGGGCCGCAGCACGCGGAGCCCGGAGCTCAGGGAACGCAAGCCGGTCACGGTACCTCCAGAGGTGTCGCCGAGGCCCCCATTATGGTCGGCCCCTGCGGCGGTCGGCGTTGACACCGCGCCACCCGCCTCCCGATACTGACCCACTGTTCAGTAACACCGTTTCTTCACACAGCTCCGAGGAGCCCCCGTGACCGCTCCCCTGATGTCCCTGGTCTGGACCGACCACGTCACCGGCCGCCAGGGCTTCCTGGTCGTCGACCGGCTGGTGCGGGGCGTGGCCAGCGGCGGTCTGCGGATGCGGCCGGGCTGCACCCTGGAGGAGGTGACCGGGCTCGCACGCGGCATGACGATGAAGGAGGCCCTGCACTACAACCCCGAGGGCCGCTACGTTCCGCTGGGCGGCGCCAAGGGCGGCATCGACTGCGATCCGCAGGACCCCGGCGCGTATGCCCTCCTGGTCCGCTACCTGCGAGCCATGCGGCCGTACGTGGAGAGTCTCTGGACCACCGGCGAGGACCTGGGGCTCACCCAGGACCTGGTGGACCGGGCGGCGGCCGAGGCGGGGCTGGTCTCCTCGATCCAGGCCGTGTACCCGCTGCTGGACGACGAGGCGGCGGCCCGCCGGCGACTGGCGGACGCCTTCGCCGTCGAGGTGGACGGGATCGGCCTGGACGAGCTGGTCGGCGGCTGCGGGGTCGCCGAGTCGGCGCTGACGGCCCTGGACCGGGCCGGGGTGCCGTACCGGGGGACGCGGGTGGCCGTACAGGGGCTCGGCACGATGGGCGGGGCCACGGCGCGGTTCCTCGCCCGCGCGGGGCTCACCGTCGTGGCGGTCGCCGACGTCAAGGGCACGATCCACAACCCGGCGGGACTGGACGTCGAGGCGCTGCTGCGCGCGCGGGACGCGTACGGCACCGTCGACCGCGCGGTGCTGCGCCCCGGCGACGCGGACCTGCCGGGTGACGCCTGGCTGTCCGCCGACGTGGAGGTGCTGGTGCCGGCGGCGGTGTCGTACGTCGTCGACGCGGCCAACGAGCACCTGGTCACCGCCCGCTGGATCGTGGAGGCGGCCAACATGCCGGTGCTGCCGGAGGCGGAGGAGCGGCTCACCGCGCGCGGGGTGACCGTGCTGCCGGACGTGGTGGTGAACTCGGGTACCAACGCCTGGTGGTGGTGGACCCTGTTCGGAGACATCGGGCCCGACGCCGACGAGGCGTTCGCCCACACCCGCCGCTCGATGCGGGCCCTGGTGGAGCTGATGCTGGACCGCGCGGAGGGCGACGGCACGACCCCGCGCGCCGCCGCGCACGCCCTGGTGTCCGACCGGCTGCCGGTGATCGCGGAGCGGTTCGGCTGGTACCGGTGAGGCACGGCGGAGTCCGCGGGCGGCGGCACGCGGCGACGCGGCCGGCGCTCACGCGACTGCCGCCGGCCCCGGACCGCACCGCGGGCGGTGGGACGACCGATTAGGGTGACCGCGTGGCGAGAGTGCGGTTGAGCGTGGCCGAGCGGCGGGAGGAGCTGCTGCGGGCCGCCATCGAGCAGATCGAGGCGCGGGGCGTGGCGGCGGTGCGGATCGCCGACGTGGCCTCGGCCCTCGGGGTGAGCAACGCACTGGTGCTGTACCACTTCTCGACGAAGGAGAAGCTGGTCGCCGCCGCCTTCACCTACGCCGCCGAGGGCGACCTGGCGCACCTGCGCAAGCTGCTGGGCCGCCGTACGTCGGCGGCGCGCCGGTTGCGTGCGGCGGTGCGCTGGTACGCGCCCACGGGACAGGCGAAGGGCTGGCGGCTGTGGATCGAGGGCTGGGCGGTGGCGTTGCGGGAACCCGCGCTGCGGGACGTCACCAAGGCCCTGGACCGGCAGTGGAAGGCGGCGATCGCCGAGGTCATCGCCGAAGGGGTGGCGGCGGGTGAGTTCCGGTGCCCCGATCCCGCCGCGGCGGCGCTGCGGCTGACGGCGCTGCTCGACGGTCTCGCCGTCCAGCTGACCTCGTATCCGGGTGCCGTGCCCCGCGCCCGGGCGCAGGAGTGGGTGGACGAGGCGCTGGAGCGCGAACTGGGGTTGCGCGAGCAGCAGTAGCAGCAGTGGCAGTGCCGGCAGCAAGGGACGGCCCGCAGGGAGGCCGCCCCTTGCTCACTCCCCCGCCCGTACCGCCTCAGGCCACGGAAGCGATCCGCATCTTGATGTCGTCCGGGGAGAGCGCTCCCTTGGCCGTCACGTGGTCGCCGGACGACTCGCCGCGCAGCCGGCGCCCGATCCACGGGACCAGGTACTCCCGCGCCCAGTGCACGTCGTCGCGGCGGACCTCCAGGGTGCCGCGGGGCGGCAGCGGCGGCCACGGCTGGTCCGGGTCGGCGGGCACCTCGACGCCGAGCACCTGGCCGGCGCGCAGCGCCACGCGCGTGTGCCCCTCGGGCGAGAGGTGCAGGCGGTCGCCGTCCCAGGCCCGGCGGTCCTGCACGGACTTCAGGGACCACAGGTCCAGGACGGGACAGCCGTACCGGTCGGCGATGGCCCGGACATGCCCGTTGTACGTGGCGATCTTGCCGCGCAGATGCTTGAGGACGGGCACGCCCCGGGTGTCGAACCCGGTGGTCACCAGCACCGTGCCGACGGCCGCGGTCAACTGGGCCACGGCGCGCTCGAACCGCTCGGCCACCTCGTCGGGGTCGGTGCCGGGGCGGATGATGTCGTTGCCGCCCGCGCAGAAGGAGACCAGGTCCGGGGCGAGTGCCAGGGCCTGCGGCACCTGGTCCGCCACGATCTGGTCGAGCAGTTTCCCGCGTACGGCGAGGTTGGTGTACTCGAAGTCGCCCTCGGGCCGCCGGTCCGACAGCAGTACCGCGAACCGGTCCGCCCAGCCGACGAACGCCCCGTCGGGGCCGGGGTCGCCCACGCCCTCGGTGAAGCTGTCCCCCACCGCCACGTACGACCCGATCACTGATGCCTTGTCACTCTTCGAATCGTCTGCCACGTCGGACCATGATTCACCTTCGGTTGTGACCTACGCGACCGTAATAAGGGGTTGACGTGCGGTGAGATAAGACACTTCCCAATACTGTGCCAAGCCTGGAATAAGGCTCTGATCAGCTGTGTTGACGTGTCGATCGCCTGTCCGTGGCGAGAAGGAGACACCCGGTCAGCCGACGGCGAGGCCCTTCGCGCGGAGGTAGGCGACCGGGTCCACGTCCGAGCCGTAGTCCGGGGTGGTGCGGATCTCGAAGTGGAGGTGCGGTCCGGTGACGTTGCCGGTCGCCCCGGAGAGGCCGACCTGCCGGCCGGCGGTCACGGTCTGGCCGACCGAGACGGAGAGAGCGGAGAGGTGGCCGAACTGCGCGTAGTAGCCGTCGGTGAGCCGGATGACGACCTGGTTGCCGTAGGCGCCGCCCCAGCCCGCCGAGACCACCGTGCCCGCGCCGACGGCCTTGACCGGGGTACCCGTCGGGACGACGAAGTCGACACCCGTGTGGTGGCCGCTGGACCACATGCCGCCCGCGACGTGGTAGCCGGTGCCGACGGAGGCACCGGTCACCGGGAGGGTGAAGCCGGAGACGGCCGTCACCGACCCGCCGGATGCCGAGGCCGAAGACGCGGACGAGGACGCGGACGGGGACGTGGAGGAGAAGGAGGGCGAGGAGGTGGACGACAGTGAGGGGGACGACTGCGCGTCCGGCCGCGCCGACGACCGCTCGTCCGGCCGCGGCTCGGCACGGGAGCCGGAGTCCGCGGTGTCCGGCGCCGCGACGTGCCGGCCGCCGAGCGTGAGCCTGAGGCCGGGGTGGATCAGCGAGGGGTCGTCGCCGACGGCCTGCCGGTTGTCGGCGTAGAGCCGGTGCCAGCCGCCGCGGAGATGCTGCTCCTCGGCGATCTTCGAGAGGTAGTCACCGGGCACCACCGTGTAGACGCGGTGCGCGGAGTCCTTCGCGGCCGTCGCTCGCGCCGCGGCCTGTTCGATCGCGGGACGCGACGGTGCGGCCTGTGCGGAGACAGCCTGTGCGGAGACGGCCTGTTCGGGGGCCCCGTGGGCGCCGGTGGCTCCCATGAGCGGCAGCGCCAGTGCGGCGCCACCGGTTCCGGCGACGGCCATCGAGCGGGTGAGACGCGGGGACGTGGGGCGTCGGTGCTTACCCTTCGCGGGCATGGCGCGTTCCTCTCCGGCGCCTGCGAGGTGAGCTGTCGGGTTCGGGCTGGAGCTGCCCGGCCACGCGTCGCCACGCGGCTGCACCCCTGGCCGTCCCGGGAACCGGAACAGGCCGTCGTACCTGGTGGGTCCCCCGCTCCTGCCGGGTACGGGTGAGTGTGTGGGGCTCCGGGCGGCGGCAGGATTCGGCGTTCCGCCCGGATGTGTGGCGAACGTAAGGGAATAGGACGGACGCGGACAAGCAACCGGTTCCGCCGGTCCGTGCCCCATATGATCCGTTGCCGGAATTCCCGGTCACCCTCCGTGAATTCGACCTATTTCGCTTTTCCAATCTCCGCGAAGAACAACGGGAATTACGTGCACATGACGCGCGACGGACAGTCACGAATATGACGCTCCTCACGCACGTCATGCCACCCCTCCTCATTAGATGACGAGTCACAACCAATGCTCCAATTCGGGCAGACAGATCAGACCCGGCGGAGTCGGATGACCGTCGCGTCCAGGTCGCCCTTGAGCCCGGTGTGCAGCCCGTGGTGCAGCAGGACGGCGCCCCGGTGCACTTCGCCCGTGTCACGGTTTTCGTAGGACGCCGTCGGGTCCAGGCTCTGCAACCGGAGCGCCGGCGCCGGCTCGCCGTAGCTCTGGGCCTGGAGCCAGGCGAGGACGACGGCCTCGTCCCCGAGCGTGTACTGCACGGCGCTGAGCCCGCCGGCCGGCGGCCGCAGCCGGAACTGGTCGCCGCGCTGCACCAGCGGCCGGATCTCCTTGTAGAGCTCCACCCAGTGGCCGGCCTCGGCGAGTTCCTCCTCGGTCCACTTCGACAGGTCGCCGCCGACGCCGAGCGCCCCGGCCATGGAGCTGACGAAACGGAAACGCAGACTGCTGACCCGGCCGTTGAGCTGGTGGTTCGGGCTGTCGGTGACCCAGGCGGACATCACCCGGGCGGGGTGAATCTGGCTGAAGCCGTGCTGGATGGCGAGCCGGTCCAGCGGGTCGGTGTTGTCGGAGGTCCACACCTCGTCGGTACGGCTCATGATGCCGAGGTCGATCCGCCCGCCGCCGCCCGAGCAGGACTCGATGGCCACGTTCGGGTGAGCCGCGCGGATCCGGTCGAGCAGCGCGTACAGCCCGCGCACGTGGTCGACCCACAGGCGCTGCGGGTAGGGCTCGCCGGGCCAGCCCGCGTCCGTGAAGCAGCGGTTGAAGTCCCACTTGACGTAGTCGATCGGGGCGCTGGACAACAGCGCGTCGAGCTGCTCCCAGAGGTACTCCTGGACGTCCTCGCGGGCGAGGTTGAGAACCAGCTGGTTGCGGAGCTCGGTGCGCTTCCGGCCCTGCTGGTACTGCACCCAGTCGGGATGGGCGCGGTACAGGTCGCTGTCCGGGTTCACCATTTCGGGCTCGACCCAGATGCCGAACTGCATGCCGAGGGCGTGCACGTAGTCGGCGAGGGGCCCCAGGCCCTTGGGAAAGCGGTCGGGGTTGGGCGTCCAGTCGCCGAGGCCGGCGCGGTCGCTGGTGCGGGCGCCGAACCAGCCGTCGTCCACCACGAACAGCTCGACACCGATCGCGGCGGCCCGGCGGGCGAGGGTGGCCTGCTGGTCCTCCGAGATGTCGAAGTTGGTGGCCTCCCAGGAGTTGAACAGCACCGGCCGGTCCTGGTCGGCGTTCGGGATGATGTACGCCCGCTGGTAGGCGTGCCAGGCACGGCTCGCCCCGCCGAAGCCCGCGTCGGTCCACAGGCCCGCGAAGACCGGGCTGGTGTACGACTCCCCCTCGGCCAGCATCAGCAGGCCCGAGTCGTCGTAGCCGGCGCCGCCGGTGATCTGCACGCGCGCGTCGGGGAGCTGGGCGACGGCGATGCGCCAGGAGCCGGACCAGCCGAGGGCGCAGCCCCAGACCTCACCGCGCTCCTCGGTGGCATCGGTGTCCAGGGCGACCCAGGGCAGGTGCTGGTGGCCGGTGTGGCCGCGGCGGCTGCCGATGACCTTCTCCCCGTAGCTGAGCGGGCCGCGGGTCAGCCGGGACTCCGCGGCCCAGCGGCCGTGCAGCTGGGAGAGCCGCCAGCCCTCGCGGTCGGGCAGGGTCCAGGTGGCGGGGTCGGCGCGCAGCAGTTCCACGGGCGCGTGCCCCTCGTTGCCGACGGTGACCCAGCGCTCGACGACGTCGCCGCGCATCCGGTAGTGCAGGGTGATGACGATGCCGTCGTCCGTGAAGCGCAACCGGAGTTCGTCGGCGTCGGCCTCGTACGACGCGAAGGTCCACTCGGTGCCGCGGCGCTCCTCCGTGCGCACGGACAGCGCCGGGCGGACGAAGCGGGGACCGCCCTCGACGGGATACTCCTCCCGGCCGTCCAGCGGGGTCTCGAAGGGCCAGTAGCCGGGCAGTGCCCGGGTGCTGAGCTCCTCGGCGTCGGCGAGCTCGATTCTGGCGCCCCAGTGCAGGTGGAGCAGCTCGTCGGCCTCCGTCAGATGCAGCGCGTAGCTGCTGCCGGGGCCGGACAGGAGCCAGGTACGACCGTTTTCGGCGATGTCCAGCATCGAGAACCTCACACAGGTGCCAACAGATCCGCTCAAGCCCCAACATCATCATGGGCCGCGGGCTCCGGAGGCAAGAGCTGCCGGGTGCTGGAAGCGAGGGGTGTCGGAGCGGGCGGCGGTGCCCTGTGGACAACTCCTGGCCCGCGCAGACCGATGTCGTATGGTCGAGCCAGTGCCCGTCGACGAGCCGCGCCGACGGGGCCCACCGGGAGGAGCCCCCGTGACGCAGCAGGTCCCGTCGACCGAGCCGGAGCTGGCCGGGGTGCGCAACTTCCGTGACGTGGGCGGCCTGCCGACCGTGGACGGGCGGCGGGTGCGGTCGGGTGTGCTGTTCCGCAGCGGCCATCTGGCGCACGCGACCGAGCAGGACGCCGAGTTCCTCGCCTCGCTCGGCCTGCACACCGTCTTCGACTTCCGTAACGCGGCCGACCAGAAGTTGGAGGGCCCGGACGTCGAGCTGCCCGGCGTGCGGAACGTCAACCTGCCGCTGACCGACCCCGCGCACGGGGCCGACTTCTGGAAGATGGTCCGCGAGGGTGACATCGAGCAGCTGCGCGGGCTCCTGGGCGAGGGCAAAGCCGCGGCCCGGATGGTGAGCTCGTACCGCACGATCGTCAAGGACCGCACCGACGAACACTCGCACGTGCTGCACGCGATCGCCGAGGACAGCGTCCCGGCGCTGATGCACTGCGCGGCCGGCAAGGACCGGGCGGGCGTCTCCATAGCCGTGACACTCCTCGCGGTGGGCGTTCAGCGGGACGCGATCCTCGCCGACTATCTGGAGTCCAACGCCAAGCACCGCCGCTACCGGGTGCGGCGCAGCGGTGGCGGGGACAGCGCGTACAGCCCCGAGGTGATGGACCTGCTCAGCCCGCTGTTCGACGCCCGCGCGGAGTACCTGACGGCCGCCTTCGAGAGCATCGAGGAGACCTGGGGCGACGTCGACACGTACCTGGGGCAGGGCCTGAAGCTGGCGCCGCGGACCCGGGAGCGGCTGCGCGAGCGCCTGCTCGACTGAGGTCGGCTCTTCCCGAGCGAGGTCAGCTCTTCGCGCCGAGGGAGAACAGCAGGAAGAGGAACGCGGCCAGGACGTGCCCGGCGGCGATGTAGATGATCAGCCGGACCCACAGGGCCCGCGGGAACTTCTCCTCTATGTTGCTCATGGCAGCTCTCCAGTGATCGGTCCCAGGCACAGGGCGGTCGTGGGACTCTGCAGCAGGGTGTGGACGAACAGGAGCTCGATCCCGTCGTGGTCCTCGGCGGCGAGCCGGTGCGGGGTCAGCGAGTCGAAGTGCGCGCTGTCGCCGGGCGCGAGCACGTGGACGGCGTCGCCGAGGCGCAGCCGGAGCCGTCCGCGCAGCACGTACAGCCACTCCTCGCCGGGATGCACCCGCACGATGTCGCCCTGGGAGCCGTGGGGCACGTGGACGCGCAGCGCCTGCATGCCCCGGCCCGGGGCACCGGCCTGCCAGTAGGTCCAGCCGCCCGCCCGGGTCGGATCCATGTCGGCGGCACGTACGATCGCGTCCCGGTCGGCGACACTCTCGCCGAGCAGGTCGGAGACCGTCGTACCGTAGACACGCGCGAGCGCGAGCAGCATCGGCAGCGAGGGCTGCCGCTGCCCGGTCTCCAGCCGGGACAGATGGGCGGGCGAGAGCCCGGCGTCCCGGGCCGCGGCCTCCAGGGTGAGGCCGGCCCGGCGGCGCAGGGAGCGCAGCTGCGGGGCGACGGCGGGCAGGTCCTCGACCGGCCCGCCCGGGTGCTCGTCGGCGGAGGAGCTCATGCCTCCATTGAGCCGCAGTTTTGTCTCTGCGGCAATTTTCTTGCCTCAGAGACAAATCCCGGGAGTCGATCTAGCGGTTGGCCACCGCCTGCTTGATGAGGGTCTTGCCGAAGTCCCACATCAGGCCGCCGCCGCTGTGCGCGTCGTCCATCACGTCGGTGAAGGCGTCCACGAAACGGTCGGCGTCGGCCTCGTCGAGGATCAGCGGCGGGATGAGCTTGATCACCTCCAGGTGATCGCCGGAGACCTGGGTGAGAATCCGGTGCCGTTGCAGCAGCGGTACGACCACCATCTGGGCGAACAGCCCCTTGCGGGCCGCCTGGAGCACGGTCCAGCGGCTGCGCAGCTTCAGCGAGGCGGGCCGGCCGAACTCGATGCCGATCATCAGGCCCCGCCCGCGCACGTCGGCGAGCAGCTCGTACTTGTCGGTCAGCGCGGCGAGCCGGGACTTGAGCTGCTCCCCCACGGCCCGGGAGTTGGCGACGATCTGCTCGTTCTCCATGACCGAGAGGACGGCCAGGCCGGCCGCCATGGCCTGGGCGTTGGCCCCGAAGCTCGCCGAGTGGACCAGGACCCGGTCCATGGAGGAGTAGACCTTCTTGAAGATCCAGTCCTTGCCGAGGGTGGCGCCGACCGGGACGTACCCGCCGGACAGCGCCTTCGCCACGCACACCAGGTCCGGCTCGACGCCCTCCTCGTGCTGGTAGGCGTAGAAGTCGCCGGTGCGGCCCAGGCCGGTCTGCACCTCGTCGGTGATGAGCAGCGCCTTGTGACGGTGCAGCAGCTCCTGGGCGGCGCGCAGGTAGCCCGGCGGCGCCTCGTGCACGCCCTTGCCCTGGATCGGCTCGACGATCAGGGCGGCGACATCGCCCTTCTTCAGCTCGCGGGCGAGCGCGTCCAGGTCACCCAGCGGTACGGCGGTGTCGGGCAGCAGCGGGGCGAAGCCGTCCCGGAAGCCGCTCTCGCCGTTGACCGACAGCGAGCCGGTGGTCAGGCCGTGGAAGGCGTGGTCGCAGTAGAGGACGCGGGGTCTGCCGGTGGCGAAGCGGGCGAACTTCAGGGCCGTCTCGACCGACTCGGTTCCGCTGTTGCCGAAGAACACCCGGTCCAGATGCGGGCTGTGCGCCAGGAGCCGCTCGGCGAGCAGTCCGGGCAGCGGCTGGCAGTCGAAGCGGGTGAGGTCGGCCAGCTGGGCGTCCAGGACGTCGTGCAGCGCCTTGCGGACGACGGGGTGGTGGCGGCCCAGGCCCATCACCCCGAACCCGGCGAGCATGTCCAGGTAGTCGTTGCCGTCAGCGTCCCAGAAGTGGGCGCCCTCGGCCCGCTCGTAGACCTTGTCGAAGCCGATGGTGTGCAGCATCCGGGGCAGCTGGTGGTTCAGGTACTTCCCGTGCAGCTCGTACCGCTCACCACCGCGCTCGGCGAGCAGCGCCCCGAGGTCGAACTCCGTGGTCATTGCCTCTCCTTGTCAACGCCCTCGGCATCAGCGCCCCTCAGGGGCGCGGGGAACTGCGCGACCAGCCCGGACGGCGCCGCGCCCGACACCCGACCCCCCGCGGCACCCCCGTGGTCACCGTCGGCCCCCCGCGCCGCGAGACTCGCCCCGATCCGCCCCGCGATCTCCACCGGCGTCAGCCCGATGTCGGCCAGCACCTCCCCCCGCTTGGCGTGCGCGAGGAACTGCTCGGGAATCCCGAACCGCCGCACCGGCACGTCCACGTCCGCGTCACCGAGCGCGAGCGCGACCGCCGCGCCGACGCCGGCCGCCCTGCTGTTGTCCTCGACGACCGCCACGAGCTCGTGGTCCGCCGCCAGCGCCGGCAGCGCCGGATCCACGGGCTTCACCCAACGCGGGTCCACGACCGTGCAGGTGATCCCCCGAGCAGCCAGCAGGTCCGCGGCCTGGAGGCACACCGGCGCCATCACTCCGACGGCGACCAGCAGCACCCGCGCGTCCGGGTCGCGACGGAGCACATCCACCCCGCCGACCCGGTCGACCGCCGGAAGTTGCGGGCCCACCGACTCCTTCGGGAACCGCACCAGCGTGGGCGCGTCGTCCACGGCGACGGCCTCGCGCAACTGGAGCCGGAGCTGTTCGGCGTCGCGCGGGGCGGCGATCCTGAGGCCGGGGACGACCTGGAGGATCGACATGTCCCACATGCCGTTGTGGGAGGCGCCGTCGACCCCTGTGACGCCCGCCCGGTCCAGCACGAACGTCACCCCGCAGCGGTGCAGCGCCACGTCCATCAGCAGCTGGTCGAACGCGCGGTTGAGGAACGTGGCGTACACGGCGACGACGGGATGCAGCCCCCCGGTCGCCAGCCCCGCCGCGGACACCGCCGCGTGCTGCTCGGCGATGCCGACGTCCCAGACCCGGTCCGGGAAGCGCTCGGCGAACTTGCCGAGGCCGACGGGGTGCAGCATGGCCGCGGTGATCGCCACGACGTCGTCCCGCTCCTCCCCGATCCGGACGATCTCGTCGCCGAACACCGAGGTCCAGGAAGGCCCGCTGGACGGTGCGAGCGGCTCGCAGGTGAGCGGGTCCATGACGCCGACGGTGTGGAAACGGTCCTCCTCGTGGGCGAGAGCGGGCTCGTAGCCGCGGCCCTTCTCCGTGAGGCAGTGCACCAGAACCGGACCGTGAAAGCGCTTCGCGCGCCGCAGCGCCGACTCGACGGCCCTGATGTCGTGACCGTCGATCGGGCCGACGTACTTGAGCCCCAGGTCCTCGAACATGCCCTGGGGGGCGAAGGCGTCCTTGAAGCCCTTCTTGGCACCGTGCAGGGACTCGTAGATGGTGCCGCCGACGACCGGGGTGCGCAGGAGCACCTCCTTGCCCCACGCCAGCATCTTCTCGTAGCCGTCGGTGGTGCGCAGTGTGGCCAGGTGGTTGGCGAGGCCGCCGATGGTGGGCGCGTACGACCGCTCGTTGTCGTTGACGACGATGATCAGCGGCCGGTCCTTCGCCGCCGCGATGTTGTTGAGCGCCTCCCAGGCCATCCCGCCGGTCAGCGCGCCGTCGCCGATCACCGCGACGACATGGCCTTTCTCCCCCTGCACCTGGCGGGCCTTGGCGAGGCCGTCGGCCCACCCGAGCGCGGTGGAGGCGTGACTGTTCTCGATGACGTCGTGCTCGGACTCCTCGCGGGAGGGGTATCCGGACAGGCCGCCCTTGCCGCGCAGCTTGGAGAAGTCCTGACGGCCGGTCAGCAGCTTGTGCACGTAGCTCTGGTGGCCGGTGTCCCAGAGGATGCGGTCGGCCGGGGACTCGAAGACCCGGTGCAGCGCGACGGTCAGCTCCACGACGCCCAGGTTGGGCCCGAGGTGGCCGCCGGTCCTGGCGACCGCGTGCACCAGGAACTCGCGTATTTCTTCGGACAGTTCACCGAGTTCCGCCTCGGACAGCGCCTTCAGGTCGCGTGGTCCCCGGATGGTCTCCAGAATCGTCACGCTCGGCCCCCTCTCGGTCCGTGCTGGTCAGCTCACCGTGACGGCGGGTGCTCCGGACCCGGCGCCGTCCTGCTCCATCTGCTCGGCGATCTTCATCGCTTCCTCGATGAGGGTCTCCACGATCTTCGACTCGGGCACCGTCTTGATGACCTCGCCCTTGACGAAGATCTGCCCCTTGCCGTTGCCCGAGGCGACGCCGAGGTCGGCCTCCCGCGCCTCACCGGGGCCGTTGACCACGCACCCCATGACCGCGACACGCAAGGGGACCTCCATGCCCGTGAGACCCGCGGTGACCTCCTCGGCCAGCTTGTAGACGTCGACCTGGGCCCGCCCGCAGGACGGACAGGAGACGATCTCCAGACCCCGCTGCCGAAGGTTCAGCGACTCCAGGATCTGGTTGCCGACCTTCACCTCCTCGACCGGAGGCGCGGAGAGCGAGACGCGGATCGTGTCGCCGATCCCCTGCGAGAGCAACGCCCCGAACGCCACGGCCGACTTGATCGTGCCCTGGAAGGCCGGCCCCGCCTCGGTGACCCCCAGGTGCAGCGGGTACTCACACTGCGCGGCCAGCTGCCGGTACGCCTCGATCATCACGACCGGGTCGTTGTGCTTGACGGAGATCTTGATGTCCCGGAAGTCGTGCTCCTCGAAGAGGGACGCCTCCCACAGCGCCGACTCCACCAGCGCCTCGGGCGTCGCCTTGCCGTACTTCTGCAGCAGACGCCGGTCCAGCGAACCCGCGTTGACCCCGATCCGGATCGGCGTGCCGTGGTCCCTGGCGGCCCGCGCGATCTCCTTCACCTTGTCGTCGAACTGCTTGATGTTGCCCGGGTTCACCCGCACCGCCGCACAGCCCGCCTCGATCGCGGCGAAGACGTACTTCGGCTGGAAGTGGATGTCCGCGATCACCGGGATCTGGGACTTGCGCGCGATCGTCGCCAGGGCGTCCGCGTCGTCCTGCGTGGGGCAGGCGACCCGGACGATCTGGCAGCCGGACGCCGTCAGCTCGGCGATCTGCTGCAGGGTCGCGCCGACGTCCGAAGTGCGGGTGGTGGTCATCGACTGCACCGACACCGGGGCGCCGCCGCCCACGGCGACCGGCCCGACGTGGATCTGCCGTGAGACCCGCCGTTCGGCGACCGGCCGCGCCGGGACCTCGGGGAGGCCCAGGGGGATTGCGGTCATGCCGTCACTCCCGGTTTCCGGAGACCGTCTCGCGCATGGCGCGCAGCGACTCCTTGAGCGACCCCATGGTGGCGAGGACGGCGGTGGGCTCGTAGCCGCAGTGCGCCATGCAGTTGGCGCAGCGTGGGTCCTTGCCGCGGCCGTACTTGTCCCAGTCGGTCTTCTCGATGAGTTCCCGGTACGTCGGCACGTAGCCGTCGCTCATCAGGTAGCAGGGGCGCTGCCAGCCGAAGAGCGAGTAGTTCGGGATCGCCCAGGCCGTGCACGGGAAGTCGACCTTGCCCTCCAGGAAGTCCAGGAAGAGCGGGGAGTGGTTGAGCCGCCACTTCCTGCGGTTGCCGCCCGCGAAGGCCTTCTTGAAGAGCTCGCGGGTCTGCTCGACGCCGAGGAAGTGCTCCTGGTCGGGGGCCTTCTCGTAGGCGTAGGCGGGCGAGATCATCATCTCGTCGACCTTGAGGTCGTCGTTGAGGAAGTTGAGCACCTCGATGATGGTCTGCGGGGTGTCCGTGTTGAAGAAGGTCGAGTTGGTGGTCACCCGGAAGCCGCGCCGCTTGGCCTCCTTGATGGCCTCCACCGCCTCGTCGAACACGCCCTCCTTGGCAACGGACTCGTCGTGCCGCTCGCGCAGCCCGTCGATGTGCACCGCGAAGGCGAAGTAGGGCGACGGGGTGAACTTGTCCATCTTCTTGCGCAGCAGCATGGCGTTGGTGCACAGGAAGACGTACTTCCGCTTCGCCACCAACTGCCGCACGATCTCGTCGATCTGGGGATGCATCAGGGGCTCGCCGCCCGCGATGGACACCATCGGGGCACCGGACTCCAGCACCGCCCCGACCGCCTGCGCGACCGGCATGCGCTGCTTCAACACCCCGGCGGGATGCTGGATCTTGCCGCAGCCCTCACATTTCAGGTTGCACGCGAAGAGCGGTTCCAGCTCCACGATCAGCGGGAACTTGTCCCGCTTGCGGAGCTTCTGTTCGGCCAAGTAGGTAGCGACCTTGATGGATTGACGCAGCGGCATGGCCATCTGGCTCACCTCCGGGGGAGCAGCAAAGAACGGTGCCATTCGAAGAAAGCGGGCAGAACGGATCGAAGAACACGGAAAGCTGATATTCCTCCGCGCACCGTGCCGATCCGGACGAGTTCATGTTCAGGAGCGTCCACGACCACCCTGACGGCCGCAACCGGGCGCTCGCCCGCCCGCACGGCGCTCAGAAGCGTGGCCGCCGACTCCATGTCGACCGCGATCGCGCCGGTCGCGAGCAGATCCGAGCGCTCGTGACCACGGACGACGTGATCGGAGCCGGTGACGGGGCCGGTGTGGACGGTGCGGCCGGGCAGGGTCCGGACGAGCTCCTTCACCAGGAGTTCGGTGCCGACACACCCGACGCTGCCCCGCGGGTCCCGGGTCTCCTCGGCGACCACGAGGTCGCCGGGGTGCATCCCGGGTGCGAGTCCCGCGCAGAAACCCGTCGCCAGGACCGCGGCGGCGGTGAGCGCGGGATCGGCCAGGACCCGGGTGACGGACCGTTCCGCCGCCCTGGGACCCATGCCGGTGCGCAGCACGGTGACGGGTCCGCCCGCGCCCCCGCGCTCGCCGGCGCGCAGGGCGAGGTGCTCGATGCCGAGAGCGCAGGCGATCAGCAGCGGGGCCGGCGCGGGCGAGGTGTTCATCAGTCCCCCTCGGCCTCGGGGGTGGGCTCGCCGTGGAGGTAACGGCCGAGCGCGGTGAGCGGGAAGACCTGCCGGTAGAGGTGGTAGTTGATGGAGAAGTCCCAGGGGAAGCCGGTGCCGGTGAAGTACGGCTCGTCCCAGGAACCGTCCTCGTTCTGCGTCTCGGCGAGCCACCGGACCCCGCGTTCGACGGCCTTGCTGTCCTTCTCCCCCGCCGCGAGCAGCGCCATCAGCGCCCACGCCGTCTGGGATGCGGTGGAGGCACCGCGCCCGCTCCATTCGCCCGCGTACTTGTAGGAGCGCAGGTCCTCACCCCAGCCGCCGTCCTCGTTCTGGACCTTCTCCAGCCAGGTCACCGCACGCCGGATCGCCGGGTGCGAGGCGGGCAGTCCGGCGGCCGTGAGCGCAGGTACCACGGATCCGGTGCCGTAGACGTAGTTGACGCCCCAGCGGCCGAACCACGAACCGTCGGGCTCCTGTTCGGCGAGCAGCCACTCGATGCCGCGTCGGGTGCGCGGGTCGTGGGACATGCCCTCGAAGGCGAGCATCTCCACGACGTGCGCGGTGACGTCGGCCGACGGCGGGTCGATGACCTCGCCGAAGTCGCAGAACGGCAGCCGGTTGGGGAACGGGCTGGTGTTGTCGACGTCGAAGGCCCCCCAGGCCCCGTTCTTCGACTGCATGCCGAGGTTCCAGCGCACCCCGCGCCCGATCGCCTTCTCCATCCGCTCGGGGTCGTGGTGCCGGACCCGGCGCAGCGCGAGGACGACCTCGGCGGTGTCGTCGATGTCGGGGTAGTTGTCGTTGTGGAACTCGAACGCCCAGCCGCCCGGCGGGAGCTGGGGCCGCTTCACCGCCCAGTCGCCGGGGCGGACCACCTGCTCGCCGAGCATCCAGTCGGCGGCCTTGACGAGTTGCGGATGGTCGGCGGGCAGTCCCGCGTCGGCGAGCGCGATCGTCGCGAGGCAGGTGTCCCACACCGGCGACTGACAGGCCTCGATCATCCGGGCGCCGTCCTCGCGCCACACGGCGTAACGATCCAGCGACTCAAGTCCCGCGCGCATCACGGGGTGTTCGAGGTCGTAGCCGAGCAGGTGCAGGGCGATCACCGAGTACACGGCCGGGGGCTGGATGCCGCCCCACGCGCCGTCGTTCTCCTGGCGCTCGACGATCCAGCGGGCGGCGGAGTTCAGCGCGGAGCCGCGCAGCCGGCGCAGCGCGACCTTGCGGTAGCCGCGGACGACCTTGTCGAGCCGCTGGAAGACGCCCTCCCAGCTCGCCACCGGGGCGAGGGGCTGGTGCGGGTTGGGGTCGGCCGGGTCGGTGTGCAGCTCGTCCAGCGGGAAGGGGGCCGGGCGCACCGGGCGCTTGGCCGAGACCACGGTGAGCGGCACGATGGTCTGCCGGGCCCACTGGCCGAAGTTGTAGATGCTGAGCGGGAACCACTTGGGGAAGTACAGGAGCTCCGGCGGGAGTTCGGGCAGATCCTCCCACTTCCACCAGCCGAACAGGGCCAGCCAGATCCGGGTGAAGACCCGGGCGGCGGCGATCCCGCCCCGCTCGCGGATCCAGGCCGACGCCTTCGCCATGTGGGGCGCGTCCGGCGCGTCCCCGGCCAGTCGCAGGGCGACGTACGCCTCGATGGTGGTGGAGAGTTCACCGGGGCCGCCGTAGAAGGTGGCCCAGGTGCCGTCAGCGCGCTGCTCGCCGCGGATGAACAGCGCGGCGGCGGCGGTCGTGGCCTCGTCGCGGATGCCCAGGAACTGACGGAGCAGCAGGTCCTCGGCGTCCATGGTGACGTTGGTCTCCAGGTCGCCCTTCCACCAGCCCTCCGCGTCCTGCCGAGCCAGCAGATGGTCGGTGGCGCGCCGGACCGCGCGTTCCGCGGCTTCGTGTACCCCGGCCGCCGCGGGGGTGGTGAGCTGGGTGCTGGCCGAGTCGGCCCGGGGCGGCAGGGTGGCCCCGGTGCTTCCGTCGGTCGTCGCTGTCATGGCTTCCCCTTCGTGCAGTCGTGCGAAATCGTTCTGCTGTGGGTCCGCCGTCGGCCGGTGCTGGCTGCGCGCTCGCACCGGCCGGCGACTACGCGAGGGCTATGCGACCGATAATGATCATCTCTTCCGTACGACGACGAAGTCGGCCAGCGCCGTGAACCGGGCCCGGACCGGGTCGGGCATGTCGACGGCGTGCAGGGCCTCGATGGCGATGGTGTGCTGACGGCGCGCCTCTTCGGCGGTCCACTCGCGGCCGCCGGCCTCCTCGATGAGGGCGGCGCGGGCGGCGAACTCCTCCTCGGAGAAGTTCTCGAAGTCGCTGCTCTTGGCGTCGGCGGCGAGCATCTCGCCCAGCCGCTCGGAGGCGGGCCCGCCGGCCGCGAGCGCGGCGACGACCGGCAGGGACTTCTTGCGCTGGCGCAGGTCGCTCCAGGTCTGCTTGCCGGTGGACTCCGGGTCGCCCCAGATGCCGAGCAGGTCGTCGACGGCCTGGAAGGCGAGGCCGAGGTGGTAGCCGTACTTCTCCAGGGTGTCGGCGGTACGGTCGTCGGCGCCGCCGAGCACCGCGCCGATGGAGCTGGAGGCGGCGAGCAGGGCGCCGGTCTTGTTGCCCTCCATCTCCAGGCACTCCTCGACGCTGACCCGGTCGCGGTGCTCGTAGGAGATGTCCTGGGCCTGGCCGTCGATGAGGGCGCGGGTGGCGGTGGTGAGCCGGCGGGTGGCGCGGCCGGCCTCGACGGTGCCGAGTTCGAGGAGGACCTCGTTGGCAAGGGCGAACAGGGCGTCGCCGACCAGGATGGCCTGGGCGGGGCCGTGCACCTTCCAGACGGTGTCACGGTGGCGGCGCTGCTCGTCGCCGTCCATCAGGTCGTCGTGCAGCAGGGAGAAGTTGTGGACGAGTTCGACGGCGACGGCACCGGGGATGCCGACCTCGGGGGCGGCGCCGGTGACCTCGGCGGAGAGCACCGCGAGCGCGGGGCGTACGGCCTTGCCGCCGTCCCCGTCCGCGGGGTTGCCCTCGGCGTCGATCCAGCCGAAGTGGTAGGCGGCAACGGTGTCCATGGGAGGTGCCAGGCGGTCCACGGCCGCCCGCAGTACCGGTGTGGCAAGGGTCCGGCCGCGCTCCAGGAGCGCGGTCACGTCCACCGCGTCGGCAGCCGTCTCGGCCGGGGGCACAGTGGGCACAGTTTCTCCTCTAGTTGCGGTACCGGGGGTGCGGGGGCCTGTCGCCTGCCGATCGAGTCTCACGCCGCCTCCTCGAACTCGAAGAGGTGACGGGGGCGGGGCCGGCCCAGAGTGCGCAACGCGGCGTCGGCCGCACTGACACCGCTGCGGACCGCACTCTCCATGGTCGCGGGCCACCCGGTGGCGGTCCACGCTCCGGCCAGGTAGAGGCCGGGTGCCTTGGTGCGGGCGCCGGGCCGCAGCCGCCCGACGCCGGGGGTGGGGGCGAACGTCGCGGTGCGCTCCCGGGTCACGAAGAAGTCCCGCACCCCGGCGCCGCGCGCGCCCGGCAACAGCCGTTCCAGCTCGGGAAGATAGCGCTCGCGCAGGTCGGCGACGGGGGTGTCGATCTCGTCCTGGGCGGCCGACTGGGACAGCGCGAGGTACTGGCCCTCGCGCAGACCCGAGGCGTGGGTGCGGTCGAACACCCACTGCACGGGGGTGCCCAGGGCTGCGAAGAACGGTTTCGCGAGCACCTTGCGGTCGTAGACCACGTGCACGTTGAGGATCGGCGCGGTGTCGATCCGCAGCAGGTTCTCCGGGGCGTCGAGGGCCCCTGCCGGGAGCAGGTCGTGCGCCTCGCGCTGGGCCACGGCGAGCACCACGGCGTCGGCCGTGAGCCTCTCGCCGGGAACCTGAACGCTCCAGGTCCCGTTCTCGTTGTTGGAGACGGAGGTGACGCGTGTACGGACCTCGGTACGCACGCCCGCGGAGTCGAGCGCCTTGCGGGCCAGCCGGTCGTGCAGTTCGCCCAGCGGCACATGGGCCCAGCCGATGTCGGCCGCGCCCGGGTCGGACAGCAGACCGGTCTTGAACACCATCGCGGCGAGCCCCAGCGAGGCGTCGCCCGCGACCGCGTTGAGGGTGGCGACCCCGACCAGGTCCCACAGGGCCTCGACGGCACGCGCCGACTGGCCGTGGGTGGCCAGCCAGCTGCCGAAGTCCTGTGCGTCCAGGCTCGGATCGGTGAGGTCCAGCCCCTTGAGCGCGAGCGCGGCACGCCCCACCCCGGCCCGCTCGGCGAGCGAGAGGTGCGGATAGGCGGCCAGGCTGCGCCCCAGGTGCAGGGGGACGGGCAGCGGGTCGCGGCGAAGCCTGCCCAGGCGCCGTCCCTCCGGCTTGGCGAGGTCGACGACGGGCACGTCGAGGCGGTCCTGCAGCGGTGCCAGCGCCGTGCCCTCGATGCGGTCGAGGAACCAGCGGTAGGCCGTGCAGCAACGCAGGTACACGTGCTGGCCGTTGTCCACGGTCAGGTCGCCGCGCTGGAAGGAGAAGGCGAGCCCGCCCAGGCGCGGCCTGCCTTCGAGCAGCGTCACGCGGACGCCCGCGTCGGCGAGCGCGAGCGCGGCCGTGATGCCGGCGAGGCCGCCGCCGATCACGACGGCGGTGCGCCCGGACGGTGGGTCGTCGTGCGTCCGTTCGGATCGCGTGCCGTCGGTCATCCTGTCGCCTTTCCTGCCTGGCCGCCGTGCCGGTGGAACAGGGCAGGTCGGGCCGTCGCAGTCAGGGACGCCAGGTCGTGCCGGAGGGTTGCCTGCCGTTTTCCTCCGATGGCGTCACCGTGGCCCACTGTGTCCATCAGGCGCGCCTCCTGACGGCCAGCCGGGAGGTGTGACGCCGGGTGTCGAGCCCGGACAGGCCGCGCACCGCGACGTACGCCTTCTCGCGTCCGGGCAGCGAGACCCGGCCGCGCAGCACCGCCGCCGGCTCCCGCTCGATGCGGTCGAGCAGCCGGCGGTAGATGCCCGCCATGGCGGCGACACAGGCGCCGCTGCGCCGGTCCAGCATCGGCAGCAGCCGGTACCCCTCGGTGAAAAGGGCACGGGCGCGGCGTACTTCGAAGTGCACGAGGCCGGCGAAGTCGGAGCCCTCGGGTGGGTTCGGACCGTGGAACCCGGCCGAGCAGCCGAACTTGGCGAGGTCGTCGGAGGGCAGATAGGTACGGCCGTTGCCGGCGTCCTCGCGGACGTCTCGGAGGATGTTGGTGAGCTGGAGCGCGAGCCCGAGCGTGTCGGCGTACTCCGGCGCGCGCTCGGCGCCGCGCGCCCCCGGTTCGGTGCCGAACACGCCGAGCGAGAGGCGGCCGATGGCACCCGCCACACAGCGGCAGTAGACCTTGAGGTCCTCCCAGGTCTCGTAGGTCTCGCCGCGGACGTCCATCAGGACGCCGTCGATGAGCTCGTCCAGACCGCCCAGCGGGATCGGGAACGCCTGGGCGGCGTGCGCCAGGGCGACCGCGACCGGGTCGGTGTCGTCCTCGGCGACCGCGCCGTCCTGGACCCGGGCGAGCAGCGCCCGGGTGTCCTCCAGGCGGGCCACCTTCACCTCGTCGGCCAGCTCGCCGTCGCCGATGTCGTCGACGCGCCGGGAGAAGGCGTAGAGCGCCGACACCGCGCGCCGCTTTGGCGCCGGCAACAGCCTGATGCCGTAGGCGAAGTTCCGTGCCTGCTGTCCGGTGACCGTCTCGCAGTAGCTGTAGGCGGCGAGTACCGGCGCGGACACGTGTGTGGGAGAGTCCACGGTCCGGATCACCCCTCTCCTCGCAGAGTCACGCCCACCTCACGCAGCAACCGGCCCTTGCCGGGCTTGGGCGGGCCGGGTAGTACGTCGTATTCGGCGGCGGCGATCGCGTGGACCGCCGCCCTTCCCCCCGCCACGAACCCCGCGAGCAGCAGCTTCAACCTGCCGTGGACGCTACCCACAAGGGGGGCGCCTTCATTCAGGAGATCGCGGGCGCGTTGTGCTTCGTATGCAACCAGTGCGCGCACCGATGCGCCTGCGGTTTTCCTGGCGAGGTCCGCCTCCGAGACGTGAAAGCGCTTCATGTCCGCGGCGGGCAGATAGATCCGGTCGCGGCCGAGGTCCTCGGTCACGTCCTGAAGGTGTTCGACGATCTGGAGTGCGGTGCAGATCGAGTCGGAGAGCCGGATCCGCTCGGCGGTCGAGGTGCCGGTGACGGCGAGGACCAGACGGCCGACGGGATTGGCGGACAGCTCGCAGTAGGCGAGGAGGTCGTCGTAGGTCTCGTACCGCTTGACGAGCTGGTCCTGGCGGTTGGCGGCGATCAGCCCGAGGAACGGCTCGGGGGTGAGGGAGCACTGGCGGACCGTGGGCTGCAGGCGGCGCAGCAGAGGGTGGCGCGGGGTGGCGTCGAAGACGCGGCGCAGGTCGGTCTCGAAGGCGTCGAGCAGGACCAGGCGGTCCTCGGCCTGGGCCGGGGAGACCCCCAGCAGACGGGCGTCGGCCCCTCCGGGGGCCAGGTCGCCGTCGCCGATGTCGTCGACGAGGCGGGCGAAGCCATACACCGCCATCAGGTCGTCGCGCCAGGCTTTCGGCAGGAAGAAGGGGGCCACGGGGAAGTTCTCGTCCGCGGCCTTGTCCAGGGTGCCGCGCTCCAGGTCCCCGGTGCGCGCCGACGCGCTCGCCGTCACCGTTCGCTGCCCGGGGCGGGGACGGCGCGGCCTGCGTTGAGCTGGGGAGTTTCCGTAGCCATTGCCGTCACATCTCCCGTTCTACACTGCCGACCCAATACACACTATTTCGGACACGCCGCCCAGCGGCCCGCGGGGCGGCCCGGCCGAGGGTGTCGCGCATTATCGCCCCACTTGCCGCTTTCCGGGACCGGTACAGCTTACGTTGTACAACGCATCGAGGTTCGTCTGGGTGTCCCGCAGATCACAACAACACACCGATTGGCGTCAAGATTCCTAAGGCGAGCGCGAGTTGACGTTTCCTTTGCAGACGCCGGGCCCCACCGGAAAGGTTCCGGCGGGGCCATGGGCGTGGCGGGCTACTTGCCCGTGAACTTCTCGTACTCCCTGAGCACCTCTTCGGTGGGGCCGTCCATGCGCAGCTCACCGCGCTCCAGCCACAGGACGCGGTCGCAGGTGTCGCGGATGGACTTGTTGTTGTGGCTGACCAGGAAGACGGTGCCGGCGTGCTCGCGCAGTTCACGGATGCGGTCCTCGGAGCGCTTGCGGAAGGCCGCGTCGCCGGTGGCCAGCGCCTCGTCGATCATGAGGACGTCGTGGTCCTTGGCGGCGGCGATGGAGAACCGCAGCCGGGCCGCCATGCCGGAGGAGTAGGTGCGCATCGGCAGGGTGATGAAGTCGCCCTTGTCGTTGATGCCCGAGAACTCCACGATCTCCTGGTAGCGCGCCTTTATCTCCTCCCGGGACATCCCCATGGCCAGGCCGCCCAGGATGACGTTGCGCTCGCCCGTCAGGTCGTTCATCAGGGCCGCGTTGACGCCGAGCAGCGAGGGCTGGCCGTTGGTGTAGACCCTGCCCTTCTCGGCGGGCAGCAGACCGGCGATGGCGCGCAGCAGGGTGGACTTGCCGGAGCCGTTGGAGCCGATCAGGCCGATGGCCTCGCCGCGGTAGGCGACGAAGGAGACGCCGCGGACCGCGTGCACCTTGCGCACGCCCCGCTCGTCGCCGCGCTTGAAGATGCGGCTGAGGGCGGCCGTCGCGCTGCCCTTGCCGGTCTTGGCGCCGTTGACCCGGTAGACGATGTGCACGTCCTCCGCGATGACGGTGGGGATCCGCTCCCCGGGGTTCTGCTCCACGTCGTAGTCAGCCACGGCCGTACCGCTCCTCCGCCTTCCAGAAGTACACGAAACCGCCGGCGAACAGGACCACGGCCCAGGACAGGGCGACGGCCCAGACGTGCGGCGGGAGGTTCGAGGCGCCGTAGCCGTCGATGAGGGCGAAGCGCATCAGGTCCATGTAGACGGTGGCGGGGTTCAGCTGGAGGAGCGTGCGCGCCCACTCCGGCCTGCCCTCCATCATCTTGGTGATCGAGAACATCACACCGGACATGTACATCCAGGTGCGCAGGACGAACGGCAGCAACTGGGCGAGGTCCGGAGTCTTGGCGCCCATCCGGGCCACGATCAGGGCCAGGCCGGTGTTGAACAGGAACAGCAGGAACAGGATCGGCACGACCAGCGCCCAGGACAGGCCGGGCCGGCTGCCGAACCCGACCACCACCGCGACCATGACGATCATCGAGAACAGCAGCTGCTGGAGCTGCTGGAGCGCGAAGGAGATCGGCAGCGAGGCGCGCGGGAAGTGCAGCGCGCGCACCAGACCGAGGTTGCCGGAGATCGCGCGCACACCCGTCATGATCGAACTCTGCGTGAACGTGAAGGTGAACACGCCGGTGACCAGGAACGGAATGTAGACGTCCTGCGACATGCCGCGGCTGGCGTGCAGGATGACGCCGAAGATGAAGTAGTACACGGCCGCGTTGAGCAGCGGCGTGGCCACCTGCCAGAGCTGGCCGAGCTTGGCCTGGCTGTACTGGGCCGTGAGCTTCGCCTGCGAGAAGGCCAGGATGAAGTGGCGCCGACCCCAGAGCTGGCGTACGTACTCGGGCAGTGAGGGGCGTGCGCCGCTCACCGCGAGCCCGTACCGGGCGGCGAGCTGCGCCGCCGTGAGGCCCTCGTCGGGCGACGGCACCGCGCTCACCGCGATACCGCCGTCATGCGTTGTCTCACTCAAGGGTGCAAGCCTTCGTCCTCGGATCCGGCCGCCGATGCGTCTTCGGCGTCGCCGTCGGATGCGTCTTACGTTCGTCTTACGGAATTGTGCTACCGGGCGCGACACCTCTCCGCCATCGGACACCGTTCTGGGGGCGTTCGCGCGCCACGCGCGACGGTTCTGCGGGGTGTCCGCACGCCGTCGCGCGCGGACACGCGCCTTCGAGCTTGTCAGATCACCGGGGGACGGCCCAACCGCGTGAGTTTCCACACAGTCCGCCAGCGCATCGGGCGGCGGGGTCCGCACGGGGTGGTCCAGCCCTCCCGGAAACCGGCGAACCAGGCGTGCAGGGCCGGGCGGGACGGGCGGCGCACCAGGGTCAGCAGCATCCAGACGCCGAGGTAGACCGGGACCAGGAGGGCCGGCAGGTTGCGGCGGGCCAGCCAGACGCGGTTGCGGGCGACCATCCGGTGGTAGACCGCGTGCCGGGAGGGCGCGGTGGTGGGGTGGTACAGCACCATGTCGGAGCGGTAGTCGATCATCCAGCCGGCGTCCAGGGCCCGCCAGGCCAGGTCGGTCTCCTCATGGGCGTAGAAGAACTCGTCGGGCAGGCCGCCGACCTCGGCCAGGACCTGGGTGCGGACGGCGTTGGCGCCGCCGAGGAAGGTGGTGACCCGGGAGGAGCGCATCGGGTCGGAGGCCCGCAGCCGCGGCACGTGGCGGCGCTGGGTCCGCCCGGTCTCCGGGTCGGCGATGCGGAAGCTGATGATGCCGAGCTTCGGGTCGGCGGTGAAGGCCTCCCGGCACAGCTCGGCGGTGTCGTGCTCGGCGAGCAGGCCGTCGTCGTCCAGGAAGAGCAATATGTCGACATCGCGGCCGCTCGGGCCGAAGGCCTCTATGCCGACGTTGCGCCCGCCGGGAATCCCGAGGTTCTCCGGCAGCTCCAGGGTGCGGACGCCGTCGGGCACCTCCGGGACCGGCGATCCGTTGCCGACGACGACCACCTCGACCGGGTCGCCGTGCTGCTTGGCGACCGAGTCTAGGAGGGCACGCAGTTCGTCGGGGCGGTTGCCCATGGTGATGACGACCGCGCCGACCTTCGGCCCGGCGCTCACCGCAGCCTGCTCGACGCGAGGACCGAGACCAGGTGCAGCAGGGTCTGCAGCAGCGCGATGCCGGCGAGCACGGCGGTGCCGAGCCGGGTCCAGAAGAGGTCGCCGTGGAAGTGGTCGGCGACGGCGAGCAGCAGGATCAGCAGGGAGGCCTCGATGCCGAGGATCAGCCGGTGGAACTTGAACGCGGCGGCGGCCCTGCGGGCCAGCGCCATGCCGGAGGAGCGCATCTCGGCGGCGGCCTCCTTGACCACCGGAAGCCCGGCCTGGTGGCGGGCGACACCGACCAGGTCGGTCTCGGCCTTGATCAGAACGGCGCCGAGCGCGGCCAGGGTGCCGAGGAAGGCCCACAGCCAGTCGATACGACCGCTGCCGAACAGGTCGGCGGCGCGCAGCCCCAGCCCGACCAGGACGGCCGCGTCGGTCAGATACGCGCCGACCCGGTCGAGGTAGACCCCGCCCAGCGAGTACTGCTGCTTCCAGCGGGCGACCTCGCCGTCCACGCAGTCCAGCAGCAGGTACATCTGGACGCACACCACGCCGAGGACGGCGCCCGTGATCCCCGGCACCAGCAGGGCCGGGGCCGCGAGCACGCCGAAGACGGTCATCAGATACGTGAGCTGGTTGGGCGTGACCCTGGTGTTCACCAGGTAGCGGTCCACCCGCAGGGACACCTCACGCATGTAGAGGCGTCCCATCCAGTGCTCACCGCTGCGCCGGTCCTTGACCCCAGCGGGGTGCACGACCGGACGGAGTTCAGCTACCGATGGCCTTGACATAGTCGACGTAGAAGTCCTTGATCTGGTGGGTCTTGAGGTCGAGGTGTTCGAGGATGGTGTAGCGGCCGGGTCTGGTCTCCGGAGCGAACTCCACGACCCGGACGAACTCGTCCGCGGTGAAGCCGATCTCCTCCGGCAGCACGGGCAGGCCGTGCCGGCGCAGCACGTCGGCCATGTACACGGACTGCTCGTGGGCTCCGCGCAGGTACATCGCGAAGGCCGCGCCGAGCCCGCACTGCTCGCCGTGGCTGGCGGCGCGCCTCGGGTAGAGCAGGTCGAAAGCGTGGTTGATCTCGTGGCAGGCGCCGGAGGACGGGCGGGAGTCGCCCGACACCGACATGGCGATACCGCTGAGCACCAGGGCCTCGGCGAGGACCTGGAGGAAGTCGTTCTCGCCGATGCCGCCGGGGTGGCGCAGCACCGCCTCGCCGGCCTGCCGGGCCATGGCGGCCGCCAGACCGTCGATCTTCTCGCCGTTGACGCGGTGGGACAGCTCCCAGTCCGCGATCGCCGAGATGTTGGAGACGGCGTCACCGATGCCGGAGCGCACGAAGCGCGCCGGCGCCTCGCGGATGACGTCGAGGTCGATGACGACGGCGATCGGGTTCGGCACGCCGTAGGAGCCGCGGCCCGCGTCGTTGTCGAGGGTGGCGACCGGCGAGCACAGGCCGTCGTGGGCGAGGTTCGTCGGCACGGCGACCAGCGGAAGCCCGACCCGGGCGGCCGCGAACTTGGCGCAGTCGATGATCTTGCCGCCGCCGAGCCCGACGACCGCGTCGTAGTGGCCGGCCTTGATGTCGCCGGCCAGCCGGATCGCGTCGTCGAGGGTGCCGCCGCCGACCTCGTACCAGGTGGCGCCGGGCAGGCTCGGTGCGACGCGCTCGCGCAGCTTCGAGCCGGAGCCGCCGCTGACCGCGACGGCGAGCCGCCCCGAGTGCGAGATGCGCTCGTCGGCGAGCACGCCCGCGAGGTCGTCGAGGGCACCCGGGCGGATGTCCACGACGACCGGCGACGGGATCAGCCGGGTCAGTACTGGCACGCGATCTCCCGTCCCCTGGCGAGATCGTCGTGGTTGTCGATCTCCACCCACCGGACGTCGCCGATGGGCGCCACGTCGATCCGGAAGCCGCGGTTGACCAGTTCCTGGTAGCCGTGCTCGTAGAACTGCTGCGGGTCGCTCTCCCAGACCGTCTTCAGCGCGTCGGCCAGTTCGGGGGCCGCGTCGCCCTCGATGAGGGTGACGCCGATGTACTCGCCGGTGGCCTCGGCGGGGTCCATCAGCTTGGTGATCCTCGTCATGCCGCGGTCGGGGTCGACGACGACCTTCATCTCCTCGTCGGCGAGGGACTTCACGGTGTCGAGCGCGAGGATGATCTTCTTGCCGTCACCGCGGGCGGCGAGCAGCGTCTTCTCGACCGAGACCGGGTGCACGGTGTCGCCGTTGGCGAGGATCACGCCGTCCTTGAGGGCGTCCCGGCCGCACCACAGGGAGTAGGCGTTGTTCCACTCCTCGGCCTTGTCGTTGTCGATGAGGGTGAGCGTGAGGCCGTACTTCCGCTCCAGGGCCGCCTTGCGCTCGTAGACGGCCTCCTTGCGGTAGCCGACGATGATCGCGACCTCGGTCAGGCCGATCTCGGCGAAGTTGCCGAGAGTCAGGTCGAGCACCGTGATCGAGTCCCCTATGTCCGTCGGCCCAGCGGTTCGCACCGGCACCAGCGCCTTGGGCAGGCTGTCGGTGTAGGGGCGCAGACGCCGTCCGGCGCCGGCCGCCAGCACGAGGCCGATCATGCGGGTTCTCCTTCATCGTGTACGGCGGGTGCCCCTGCGGACACCCAGAAGCGGATGCTCTCGACGAGCACCAGCCCGGCCACGGCCACGGCGAGCACCGTGAGCGCGACCTTGAACTGCGCGGCGGTGAGCACCGCGGCCAGGACGGTGACGAGCAGCGTCCGTCCCTCCTGCCCCCCGATGGCGCGGACAAGCCAGGCCGGCGGTGCTCCGGCGTCGCCGCGGATGCGGTACACCGTGTCGTAGTGATGGTAGGCGACGGCGGCCACCAGGCCGAAAGCCGCAGGAAGGGCTCCGTTTACCCCGGCTTTACTTGCGAGGACGAGCACGGTGCCGTACTCGGCGGCACGGAAGAGGGGCGGGACCAGCCAGTCGAGGGCGCCCTTGAGGGGGCCGGCCAGGGCCCGGCCGGAGGCGGCGGCGTAGACGAGGGCGCCCGCGACCGGGGCCCAGGTGGGACCGGCGAGGAGGGAGCCGGTGAGAACCGCCACGCCGGCGAGGGCCAGGACGAGCGGATGGCCGAGCGGGGTGCGCCCGCCGACGCGGGACACGGATCCGGCGAGGGGGCCGTTGTCGGCCAGGTCGGCCAGCGCCCTCGCCGCCCGGTCGGTTCTCCTCGCCTTCCGGGTCAGCGACCGCAGCACCCGCCCGGCCGTGGTGTAGGTGGCGGCGAAGGCGCAGCCGGCCAGCAGCACGCAGAAGGTGATCCGCGGGGTGGTGGCCGCCGTGAGGACGGCTATCAGTGCCCATCGTTCGCCGATGGGCAGGACTATCATCCGGCGCACCCAGACCGTCCAGCCGACGCTGTCGAGCCTGCCGGAGAGGGCGGCGGTGGGGCTGGTGTTGGCGGTGGCGTCGTGGTTGGCCTCGTTGAAGGAGAAGTCGACCACGTGCCGGCAGGTCTGCAGGATCATCGCGCCGAGCGCGAGGGCCCATACGTCGTCGTGGCCGCCGCCGCGCGCGGCGCCCAGGGCGAGACCCGCGTAGTAGGCGTACTCCTTGGCCCGGTCGAAGGTGGCGTCCAGCCAGGCGCCGAGCGTGGAGTACTGCAGGGAGTAGCGGGCGAGCTGCCCGTCGGTGCAGTCCAGGACGAACGAGCAGATCAGCAGGGCGCCGGCGGCGACGAAGCCGATCCGGGTGCCGGT
Organism: Streptomyces sp. NPDC051987; assembly: GCF_040680735.1. Classification (NCBI taxonomy): domain Bacteria; kingdom Bacillati; phylum Actinomycetota; class Actinomycetes; order Kitasatosporales; family Streptomycetaceae; genus Streptomyces; species Streptomyces sp. NPDC051987. The sequence continues at coordinate 159,064 of NZ_JBFAXI010000001.1, forward strand.
GGCCGCGCAGCTCGCCGCGATCAGGGCGGTCAGCAGGGAGGCGGTGGTGACCTGGTTGGGGGTCAGTCCGCGCCGGGCGCACCAGCGGGCGAGGTACCGGGAGTAGGGGCTGATGAAGAAGGTGGTGAAGAAGCCGTCCCGGGACTTCACGGCCGACTTCAGGCGTACGGCCTCGTCGTCGACGGCGGCCACGGCCTGCCGCGCCTCGTTGCGGGCCTGGGGGTCGGCGGGGACGGCGGCGACCAGACTGCCCAGCTCGGGGCGGTGGACGTCGGCGTCCAGGGCGGTGACGAGGTGGTCGACGGCCAGGTCGGTGCTGCCGCCCGCGGCGGCCTCCCGGGCCAGCGCCCGGCTCAGGGCCGGACGGCCGGCGGGCTGGGCGGTGACGGCGCCGGGGATCGCGGCGAGCGGGAAGCGGGGGTCGGTGAGGCCGAGCCGCAGGGCGTGCACATGGCCGACGAAGCGGGCGTCGACGACAGCGACGCGCCGGTCGGCGGGTACGGCCGCGAGCAGCGCCTCGGTCCCGGCGGTGTCCGACGCCGCCCGCACCTCGAAGCCGAGCGCCCGCAGATCGCTCTCCAGTGACGATCCGGGCACCGGCGGACCGGTGACGATGGCGGTCGACAACCGAACTCACTCCCTGGGTGCCGGCGTACGCGCGCCGGTCTGCTGCGTGGTGGGGCGGGGCGTGCCTGGCGGCCCCCTGACGGCATTCGGCAGAGGTTAGCGGATGGTGAGGACCGCTTGTTCACCGGCCGTTCACGGCACGGTCGGCCCGCTCTGCCCCGGCCGTTGCCGCGATCATCATCCGTGATCCGGGCCCCGGCCCACAAACCGCGCCCGCAGAACGGACATCGAGGACAGGGATCCATGACGCCCCTTCCCGGCACGGACGGCCGCCGCTGCCGCGCAGCCGGTCCCGCAAGGCAACTGAGGCTGCCCTGACCTGGGGTTCGTTTCCGCAGGTCAGGGCAGATGACAACGGTGTTCAGTGCCGCGTTGCCGGATACCCCCCACCCGTAGTTCACTGTGAGCTCGGGCAGGACACAGGAGGCGCATCCCATGGGGGCAGGACACGACCACGGGCACGGGCACGGCCACGCGCCGCCCACCGGCACGGCCGCGGCGGCGTACCGCGGGCGGCTGCGGGTGGCGCTCGCCATCACCCTCGGGGTGATGGTGGTCGAGATCGCCGGCGGCCTGCTGGCCGACTCGCTCGCGCTGATCGCGGACGCGGCCCACATGGCGACCGACGGGCTGGGCCTCGGCATGGCCCTGCTGGCGATCCACTTCGCCAACCGGCCGCCGAGCACCCATCGCACCTTCGGCCTGGCCCGCGCCGAGATCCTCGCCGCCCTGGCGAACTGCCTGCTGCTGCTCGTGGTCGGCGGCTATGTGCTGTACGAGGCGGTCCAGCGGTTCGTCACGCCCGCGGACACCCACGGCGGCCAGATGATCGTGTTCGGTCTGATCGGCCTGGTCGCCAACATGATCTCGCTCACGCTGCTGGTCCGCGGCCAGCAGGACAGCCTGAACGTGCGCGCCGCCTTCCTGGAGGTGGCGGCCGACGCGCTGGGCTCGCTGGCGGTGCTGATCTCGGCCGTGGTGATCCTGACCACCGGCTGGCAGGCGGCCGACCCGGTCGCCTCGCTCGTCATCGGCCTGATGATCGTGCCGAGGACGCTGAAACTGCTGCGCGAGACCCTGGACGTCCTGCTGGAGGCAGCGCCGCGGAACGTCGACATGGCGGAGGTGCGGGCGCACATCCTGGCGCTGGACGGAGTGGAGGACGTGCACGACCTGCACGCCTGGACGATCACCTCGGGGATGCCGGTGCTCTCCGCGCACGTGGTGGTCCGCTCGGACGTGCTCAGCGCCATCGGGCACGAGAAGATGCTGCACGAACTCCAGGGCTGTCTGGGCCACCACTTCGACGTGGAGCACTGCACCTTCCAGCTGGAGCCGGGCGGGCACGCGGAGCACGAGGCCCGGCTCTGCCACTGACGCCGGCGAGCGCTTCCCCTCCCCCGGCGTCCTGGTGTTCGAGGCCCCCGGACGGTTCCCTCGCGGACCCGTAGGGCACGATCAACTACCGGGTCCCTCTTCCGGCGTGCCCGCGCCGGGAAGTGCCGGGAGTGTCGGATTCGTACGGCAGACTTGGTGCGAGGACCGAGGCGAAGGATGGGTATGCCGATCACACCTGCCAGCGCGACGCAGAGCACGTCGGAAGGGACCGCAGACGCGATTTTCCTTGAACTCGTCGACGAGAAGGGTGTGACCATCGGCACCGCGGAGAAGCTGGCCGCGCATCAGCCCCCCGGGCAGTTGCACCGGGCGTTCTCCGTCTTCCTCTTCGACGAGCACGGCAGGCTGCTGCTCCAGCAGCGGGCGCTGGGCAAGTACCACTCCCCCGGTGTGTGGTCGAACACCTGCTGCGGCCACCCCTACCCCGGCGAGGCGCCCTTCGCGGCGGCGGCCCGGCGGACCTACGAGGAGCTGGGCGTCTCCCCCTCGCTGCTCGCCGAGGCGGGCACGGTCCGCTACAACCACCCGGATCCGGCCTCCGGCCTGGTCGAGCAGGAGTTCAACCACCTCTTCGTGGGCATGGTCCAGGCGCCGCTCGCGCCGGACACCACGGAGGTCGAGGCCACCGTCTTCGTGACGGCCGCCGATCTGGCCGAGCGGCACGCCCAGGAGCCGTTCTCGGCGTGGTTCATGACGGTGCTGGACGCGGCCCGCCCCGCCATCCGGGAGCTGACGGGCCCGTCCGCCGGCTGGTGAGCCCCCTCAGAGCAGCGTCGCGGGTTTGAGCGGCAGGGCGGCCCAGATCACCTTGCCGCCGCTCGACGTGTGCTCCACGTCCACGACCCCGCCCGCCTCCCGGGCCACCTCCCGCACCAGCAGCAGTCCCCGGCCGCCGGTCTGCCCGTGGTCGGCCTCCAGGGCGGTCGGGCGGTAGGGGTGGTTGTCCTCCACCGACACCCGCACCCACTCGGCACCGACGGCCACCTCGACGGCGAGCACCGGCGACAGCAGCGCCGCGTGCTTGACCGCGTTGGTGACCAGCTCGGAGACGATCAGCAGCAGCCCGTGCACCAGGTCCTCCGAAACCGGGACGCCCTGGCGCTGGAGCAGGTCCCGTACGGCACGCCGCGCCTGCGGGACCGAGGCGTCCACGGCGGCGGCGGTGAACCGCCACACTCCTTCGTACGGCAGCGGATCCGGCGGCGTAGCGCCGCCCGGCTCTGGACGCGGGTCGTGCCCGCGCCCGTGGTTCTCCATCGTCCGGTCGCCACCCTCGCGCTCGATTGTCACCACACGTCGAGTGTTGGTAACGACCCGCTCCGCACCCAAGGACTGAACACAAGTCAGCAACTATCGAACGGATCTGACCGTTGGGGTATGACAAGGTCAGTTGTGGGGCGACTCTTGCCCTCCTCGATGCCGACTTCGCGAACTATTCGGGTTGTACGGGTATGAGAACTTTCCGGGCGGGGGAGCGACGGCTCCCCTGACGCCTGCGGAATCCCGCCTCATTCGGCGCGGATACCATCCCGCACCATGGAGCCCCGCCTCGACCACCGGGTCAGCAACGCCGTCGCCACCGTAGTCATCGGCAACGCGGCCAAACGGAACGCCATGACCGCGCAGATGTGGCGCGCCCTTCCGCCCCTCCTCGACGGCCTCGCCGCCGACCCCGCCGTACGCGTGCTCGTCCTCACCGGCGAGGGCGGCACCTTCTGCGCCGGTGCCGACATCTCCACGCTCCGGGACTCCCCCGCCGAGGCCCAGGCTCTCGCCGTCGCCGCCGAGGAGGCCCTTGCGGCGTTCCCCAAGCCGACCCTCGCCGCGGTGCGGGGCCACTGCGTCGGGGGCGGTTCCCAGCTGGCCGCCGCCTGCGACCTGCGGTTCGCCGAGGAGGGCGCGCTCTTCGGGGTGACACCGGCGAAACTCGGCATCGTCTACCCGGCCACCTCCACCCGCCGCCTGGTGTCCCTCGTCGGCCCGGCCACCACCAAGTACCTGCTCTTCTCCGGCGAGTTGATCGACGCGCAGCGGGCGCTGCGCACCGGTCTGGTCGACGAGGTGCTGCCGGAGGGCGAACTGGACAAGCGGGTAGCCGAGTTCACCCGGATCCTGACCGAACGCTCGCAGCTGACGCAGGCCGCCGCGAAGGAGTTCGCAGGCGGCCGCACGGACCGGGACGCGTACTGGGCGGAGCAGGCGCGCGACGGCGACGACACAGCGGAGGGCGTCGCCGCGTTCCTGGAGCGGCGCCGGCCGCGGTTCACGTGGACCGTTCCCGGCCACGGGTGAACCGGCAGCCCGGACGGAACGGACCGACGGCACCGACGGCACCGGCTCGGCGGCGCGCCCTGCTCCTGCACGGCACCGTCGGTGCGTGGGCCGCCACCCGCTTGTTCCGGCCGCATCGGCCGCATCGGCGCATCGGCCGCGGCGGCGCGTAGGCCTCATCGGCGCATCGGCCGCATCGGCA